>NZ_NIBG01000016.1 GCF_002270055.1 Anaeromicrobium sediminis
AGGATTTTTATCCTTTGTCTTTTTTATTATTTAAAAATTGATATATAATTAGCATTGCTGAGAAAGTTTATGTAAAAATAAAAAATCACATAAAATTTCAATTGGATTGCTAATATACTTACTACAATAAAATAAGAAAAGGACAATAAGATGAATTTATATTGCATTAATAGATGAAGATTCATTGATTTTATTGATGAGAAATATATAATTTTTCAGTGTGAGAAGATTAAAGGCTGTAAGTTGAGCTAGCTCAACTTACAGCCTTTTTGTTTTAGTCTTAAACTGTGTATTATGAACAATTACAAACTACCATTGAATTAATGATTGTGAGATTTGATTAGTACTTATCTTAAAGAACAAAGTTATTTACACAATCGTCTAGAAACTAATAAATTTGGGAATAAGTTTATTTTTGTTAAGGAATTTTATTGAGGACTCTTTCATTGAGCCTATTTATAAATGCTTTACACAGATTAGATTTTTGTTAGTAATTCATACATTTTTTCTAATTCCCCTTGAGACAAATTAAGAGATAGTTTAAGTAACTCTTTGTCTGCGGATTCATGAATTTCTCTTCCCTTGTCAGTGACTGTAATATAAACAACTCGTTGATCCTCATTGCTTCTTTCTTTTACAATATACCCATTTTCCATCAACTTATTTAAAGATCTAGAAACATTTGGACTTTCATCTACCATAAAACTTTTTATCTGATTAACTGTTAACTGGCCAGAAGGTGAGTTGGATAATGCATGTAGAATATTTACCTGTGTTAATGATAAGTTCATATGTCTAATACTTCGCATCATCTTCGCAGTTTGCTCTTGTGCAGTACATATTAGCAGACCTAGTACTTTTTGATCTAAGTCTATATCTGAATTAATTATTAAATCTTTATTTGCCATATTTAACCACACTTTCCTATTTGTATATTCAATTATTATAGTATAACTCTTCATCAAAGATGTCAATACAAGCTAAATCAGATTTAACCTTTAAAAAAGCCATATTACTATAAAAATACTTCTGGTTCTCTTCTTTCTGTACGAGTAGTTTCTACTTTTTTCATTATATTTATCAAGGTTGGATTGACAAGTTTAATGGCTTTTTTAGGGCAAACATTGGCACAACCATAACAACATAAACACTTCTTACGATCAAATGATCTAGTAGAAATATGAATGGCACCAACAGGGCAATGTTTTTCACATTTTTTACAGCTGATACAATTATCATTTATAGATAGTTCATTCCAAGTATAAGGCATTTTAGCACCATATCCAGGTAAGGCTGATATAAGTGCACACTTTACGGAACTGAAAGTGTCATTTTTAGGCCAACCCGTTTTCAATTTAGACTTAAGACTAAAATCTTTATTTATAAATATTTTTTCATAAATATTTTTACCAAACCGTAACTGAATATCTTTATCTTTTGCATCAGGTCTTCCTGTTGCGATCTTATCTGCAAAGGTATGCTGACCTATGAAAGCCCCTGCTCCTACCATTTTGAAGCCTCTGGATTCTACTTCTCTTTTCATATATATAAGGGTCTTTCCATAATAGCCATTTCCATATAGTACTATTCCCACTATAGGAGTATTATGTCCTTGGATTGAATTAAAAATCTCCTCTGGAACACCAAATAACTTTGTAGAAGTCATCATACCAAGTATGACTAAATCATCACTTTTAAAATTGTATTTCTTTTTTCTGTTTTCTTGAATTAACATATCATGTTCAATGACTTCCACATCTCCCATGCCTTCTGCAATATTACGCACTGTTCTTTTAGTAGTTCCACCTGGACTAAAACAAATTAAATGTACCTTCATTATAAATATTCCTCCTTATGAAATGTTCCTAGAGTATTAGGTACGCAAGTAAATGACTTTACCAATAAACTTTATTTCATATGAGAAATATCTCCAAATGATTTTAATTTATATTGGCATTAGTATTACCTAAGTAAGATATACTTAAACTATCTTACTGGAAAATATATTACGTGGAATATATTTTTTCAAAAAAACTCATGTTCTATAGGAACTTATACAACAGTTATTTCATGTACCTTTTATAAATAATATTACACTAATAATTTTGGTTAAAAAAATGTTTTAGGTTCTTTTCTTTCTGCGCGAGTAGTTTCTAGTTTTTTCATCATATTGACCAATGAGGGATTTGCAAGGCTAATGGCTTTCTTAGGACAAATACTGATACAACCAGCACAACCTAAACATTTTTTGCGATCAAATGATTTAGTAAAAATATCTATGGCATTAACGGGACAATGTTTTTCACATTTTTTACATTGGATACAATTATCATTTAGTGATAGTTGATTCCAAGCATAAGGCAATTTAACAGTATATCCAGGTAAGGCTGATCCAATTGCACATTTTACAAAAGTAAGGGTGTCATCTTTAGGCCAATTTATTTTCAATTTAGACTTAAAACTAAAATCTTTATTCACAACTACTTTTTCATAAATATCCTTACCAAACTGTAACTGAATTTCTCTATCTTTTGCATCGGGTCTTCCTTTTGCAATCTTAGGTGCAAAACTACTCTGGCCTATGAAAGCACCAGCTGCTACCATTTTAAAACCTCTAGATTCCACTTCTTTTTTCATACATATAAGGGACTTTCCATAATAGCCATTTCCGTATAAAACTACTCCAACTATAGGCGTATTATGTCCTTGGATAGAATTAAAAATTTCTTCTGGTACACCAAATAGCTTTGTAGCTGTCATCATACCAAGGATTACCAAATCATCAGTTTTGAAATTATATTTCTTTCTTCTATTTTCTTGGACTAACATATCATGTTCAATGACTTCCACATTTCCCATGCCTTGTGCAATATTGTGCACTGTTCTTTTAGTAGTGCCACCCGGACTAAAATAAATTAAATGTACCTTCATTATAAATATTCTCCCTTCTGAAATACTCTTAGAATATTAGATATGCAAATACGGAAGTTTGCATATAAGCTATTAACTGATTATATAACTACTTCTTTTTTCCGATTAAGAGACATATTGGATAGCACATATGTCCTCCTGTAGGACTGCAAAAACTACACCCCCATCTAGTTGCTGGTAAGTAGGCAGCCTTTAAATTTTTACATTTCGACGGCAATTTTTTATTGATATTTTTCATGTTTTTTCATCTCCTTCATAAATAACAAGAATATATTCCGAGCAAATATATTCCGCGGATCATATTTCTTTAAAAAAATCATGTTCTCTAGGAACTTATATAATAACTATATATTCCGCGGATTATAATGTCAAGAAATATTAATTCTAAAAAATTTTTAAGTAATACTATGAAAGAATAAAGTAAAACATGTACATTCACTTCATTCATTCTTCTTGAATAACATATAGGAAGTGGAAAGAGGGTGATATTTAATGAATATAAAAGAATCTAATTTGACAAGGGTCCGTATTAAATTGAAATGGTTTCCAAATGCTAACGTTGCTGGGATTTTTGTTGCAAAGGCAAAGGGATTTTTTGCTGAGGAAGGAATAGACGCAGAAATAATTGATGGGGCTCCAGGTACTAATGTAGATCAGTTGGTGGCATGTGGTTCTGCAGATTTTGGAGTTTCATCATTAGGTAGTGTTATGTACCATGAAAAAAGGGGTTTACCTATTGTCTCTATAGCACAAATTTTCCAAAGTAGTACTCAAGGGATTGCTAGTTTAAAATCATCGGGAATTGATACTATTCCTGAGTTGATTGGAAAAACCATGGGAACACTTGGTGGAGTTAATGAATTACAGCTATTTGCCTTTTTGAATAAATTCTGTCTTTCACATAAAGTAGAGCTTGTTTTACAAGAGTCCATAAAAGAACTATTAACTAAAGAAATTGATGTAGGGTCTGTGGCCATATACAATCAATTACAACCTCCTTTTAAGGAAGGATTAAGACCAGAGGATTTAAACATTCTCCTATTCTCACAAGTGGGTGTAGGTATGCTTGAGGATACGATCATAGCCACAAAACAATTGGTTCATTGTAAGCCAACCTTAAGTGCTGGTGTTGTGGCAGCCATTTTACGAGGATGGAGATATGCGTTTGCACACCCACATGAGGCAATAGATATTGTTATGAGATTTATGCCAAAAGGTAGAAGTACCAGGGAACATCAACAAAGAATGTTAAGATCAGTGCAAGGATTTATTATGCCACAAGGTTTTAGCCCCTATGATATGGGACAGTTCCAATTTCCAACTGTTATGCACACGGCTAGTGTATTATTTGAACAGGGGCTTGTGGAAAGTCCAATTCAGTTAGGTCAAGTTATCAGTCCGTATATTGTTAACTTAGCACTAAGTAACTGTAATCTTTGGATTTAAATAGAATAATTATAGGTTCACATTGGAAAATTACTTATGTTTAAAAAAAGAGGCTTCTTTGATTTTATGGTAGTGATCAAACATACTAATCAAAGGAGCTTTTTTAGTGTTCATATGTTTAGTGTTCATATATGGTAATAAAAGAACTTTTAAGAAAATAAAAGTTGAGAATTGAAATATAAAAAAATTAATATAAAAAGAATTAAAACACAAATAATTAACATATAAACAATTAATACATAAACAAAAGGGTTATTTATGGAATATTATGGAAGTGGATAAGGGTATATAGATATCTACAAAATGATTATCTTTATAGAAGAGGAGGAAAAGATGAAAAATCCACATAATAACTCATTTGAATTATTGAATCTTAGTGGAAGAAAAGCATATTGGAGCCAGGGCTTTAAGGGAGAAAATGTTAAGGTTGCTGTAATAGATACAGGAATTCTAATAGATCATGAACAGTTTAAGGATGTAAAAATCACGGAAAAAAGTATGCTAGATGATAAGGTTGAACCGAATTATCATGGCACTGCAGTAGCCAGTTTAATTGCTGGAAAGGATCTAGGCGTGGCTCCAAGTTGTGAACTTCTATCTATAGAAATAAAAGATAGTGTTGGTGATCCTCATTTAGACAAAATAGCAAAGGCGATTATATATGCTGTAGATGAAGGATGTGACTTAATAAACATTTCTTATTCTCATTATGCCAATTATGGAGGAGTAGAAGAAGCTATAGAGTATGCGGAAGCTAATAATGTTCTCATTATATGTAGTAGTGGCAATGATGGGAGTGAAGGAAAGAGGTATCCAGCAGCATTTGATGAAACTATTTCAGTGGGAGGTGTGAATTACGATTATGAAAAAATAAAATGGGTTACCTATGGAAGTACCTTAGACGTATGTCAAGTATGTGAAAATGTATTAGCAGCACATTCTATTTCATCTAATGAATACGCATTAATGTCAGGAACTAGTTTCTCAACTCCAATTGTGACAGGAATAGCAGCTTTGTTAGTTTGCAAGCATAAGTACTTTAATAATGGTAAAAAGATACCAGTGAATATACTGAGATATATGCTTAAAAATCAATTTGTAAAGGATTTAAGCATAAAAGGAAAGGATAAGTTGTATGGATATGGGTTTTGTACATTACAGCCTTTATCATTAATTTTGGAATTTAAAATAGATAGTATGGAAATGAAACAAAATGGTGAGGTCATAAAGATGGAAGAACCAGCTAAAATAGAGAATGGAAGAACTTTAGTCCCATTAAAATATGCAAATGATGGAGCCACAGTACTATGGATGCAAGAGGAAAGAAAAGTTAAGATAATGTATTAAGTATGATTCCACCAACCAAAAATGGAAAAGAAAACAGGAGAATTCCATATTCAAAATTGGGACTCTCCTATTATATTTTGTGAAATGGTTATATGGAGTGGATTGGAAAAGGGGATTTTGACTCATAATAATACCAATGGTATTATTATACTGAATAAGCATTAATTCCGTAATAGAAGTGGAGGTATAGAAAGTGAAGAATAATTTATTTCAATTTGAAATTCAAACAAAAAAGCCTCAAGGATTTGTGGATATTACATATTTAATTGATGAAGCTATAGAAAAATCAGGTATTGGAAATGGTATTGTAGTGATGTATTGTCCCCATACTACGGCAGGTATTACAATTAATGAAAATGCTGATCCAGATGTGGTAAGGGATATGCTAGTGGCCCTTAATAAGGTATTTCCTATAGAAGGAGATTATAGACATTTTGAAGGAAATTCTCATGCTCATTTAAAATCATCTTATATGGGTGTAGAAAAGACAATTATCATAAATGAAGGAAAGCCCCTTTTAGGCACTTGGCAAAGTGTATATTTTTGCGAGTTTGACGGACCTAGAAAGAGAAAAGTAAATATAAAAGTTATTGAAGGTTAAATCTAAGTTCCCTATAGATAAGGAATTCAGTGTTGAAAAGCTAAATTAATAATTTTAAATATATTATCAGATGAAAATAACAAGATTATAAAAGGTTAACGCCCCTCATGACAGTTGTCTCAGGGGCGTCTACAAATGGAATCTTCTAAATAAATAGAAGAAAACTATTAATCTATACCTTTAATTGTGATAAATCTAACCTCTTAAAGTAATGAATGAAACCTATTGTTAATAAGATTTCAGGGATTAAGAATCCAAGTGTAATTCCTGTAAACTTAAACATCCAAATCATAGTGTAACTAAATACAGGAATTAAAATTAAAGTTCTTATTACAGCTATAGATAATGATTCTATCGGTCTATTAATTGATGTAAAGAAGACTGATGATTGTATCCCTATATTTGATAATACTATGGCAAAACCAACTCCTAAATACAGGATAAAAGCAATTTTTACAAGCTCAGGTTTATCTAAGAAATATGGCAGTCCAAACCATGCAACTGGAATTAGAGTAACATAGAAACTAATTGCATATAGGGCACTTCTCTTAACAGAGAAGACAAAAAGCTGTTTCAATTCATGGTACTTTCCCTGTCCCATCATCTTAGAGGATATTGGCTGCAATCCATATTGTGATCCCATATAAATCTTAGTAATAAATAGAGTAAACACTGCTGAAGCTGCATATGCCTCAAGGTATACATTTGGCAAGAATTTTAATATTGATGTATTAACAACATATACCATTATTGATTCAATAAAGACACTCAAAAAGTCACTACTTCCGTTATACAAAACTCTCTTAAGAGCCTTATAGTTCTTTTTAGGCATACTAATTTTTATTGTTTTAGATCTATATATTAGATAATAAATATCAGCAATAAGATGATAGCTGTTACTTATAAGGGTTGCTACACCTAAGCCCATTACTCCTTGTTTGAAAACTACAACGAAAATCATATTTAAGATAAAGTTCATTACCAATGTTATAATATTTACTTTAAAATTATACTTTGGATTTCCATCATTCATAATTAGGCCATCTAAAACTACAGATATCATCTGAGGGAAGAAGGCAATAGAAAGATATCTCAAATACTCAGTTGCAATCCTGTGATAATCACCTGAAGCTCCCAGAAAACTAGCAACTTTACTTGCATTAAGAGAGGTAGAAATTGCTAATACTCCTGCTATGGCTGTAAGAATTAATATTATAAAGCTGGCAGCTTCATTAGCCTTATCAATCTCTTTTTTTCCCATAAGCAAACCAATATAGGAGCCTAATCCGGACGCAAACATAAATGCAAATGCAAATATGAAAAATAATATTGGGTTAATCAATGTTAGAGCTGCAAGGACTGCTGAATTAATAAATGTTGCTGCTATAATGTGATCAGCACTTGAAGCAAGTGACAGTATTACCTTTGTTGTTATAACCCTATGGGAGAATTCCCTATAGATTTTTACAAATTCTTTTTTGTTCACTTTCATCACCTCAAGATAGATTCTAAGGTGTAGACCAGGTCAACAGTCAACATAAAATGAAAAAAATCTGTTAAAATATTTCTAGGAGGGTGATATGGACGTATGAATAACAGATATAGAATGGGTCAAGTAAGTAATTTTATAGGAATTAGTAAAGATACTATCAGACATTGGCAGAAAAAAGGTCTGCTTCATATTAAAAAGGATGATAATAACTATAACGTATTTACAGACCAAGACTACTTTAAAATATTTAAAATCAATTTTTTCAGAGACTTGGGATTCAGTATATCAGAAATTAAGGAGCTTCTTAAAAGAGAAGATATTCATGATAAAAAGGATATTATTGATAATCATATTAAGCTGTTAGACGATGAAATTGAAAAACTAATCTACCAAAGAAATGTGTTAAAAGAAGCTAATGAAATGCCAACTTCAAGAGAAACAAACTTAGAACTTGTGAAAAAGATATTTAAGATGAAGAAGGTTGATACAAACGCTCCTTCAAACTTCTCAGCTTCAAAACTTATGCAGGACAAGCAATTATTTATAACGAATTTCGAAACAAAAACCTTAGAGGGCTATAATGTTCATATTGAAGCTTTTGAAAATGAAGATTTTGTTTATTCACATAATACCTTTATACATTTCTTTTATCCTCGAGAAGAGTTGGTTGATAGTGGTTATCCTGTTGATTTGATTAATAGTTTCGCAGAGAAAAATAATCTAAGGATAATTGGAGAAATTGTTGAAATCCATGACATTAAACAGGTTTTTTTCAATGATTTTGACTATATAGAATTGTATGTAGCTGTAAAAGATAATAATGACTAGGGTTGTACCTATTATTAACTTAATGAAATTACAAATAAATAAAAAAATTAATATGCATACTTGACAAATATGACGAATGGTCATAAAATTGAATCATGAATAAAAGAGAGATGAAAGCCAAAGAATATTTAGTTAAATCTATAAAGGTTATGCATAAAAATGGATTCCATGGTACTAGTATTAAGGATATAACAGATGAACTAGGAATACCAAAGGGTTCTTTTTATAACTATTATGAAAATAAAGTTGACTATACTATAAAGGCTTTAGAGTTGTTTTATAACTATTTAGATGAAAGTTATTATGCAATCCTAAGGAATAAGGAATTATCATCAGAGGAAAGGGTAGTAAAAGCCTTTGAAAGTATGATAAAAGACATTACTGATAAAAAATTAGAGTATGGTTGTTTTATTGGTAAGTTATCCTTAGAACTTAATGGAGCAGATGAAGCCATAGTATCCGTACTAAATAATTTACATGAAAGGATGAAAGGTAAAGTAGAACAATGTCTGTTAGAAAATACTAATAGGGATCCTAATGAGACAGAATACATTTCAGAACTTATAATGTACACGTGGCAAGGAGCCTTAATGAGGGCTGGAACTTCAAATGATATGAAACATTTAGAGAATTTTATAAGGTATTTAAAAGGCTTATTAATATAGTCTTTTATTTTTAAATAAAAATATGACGAACGGTCATCAAAAAAGAGGAGTGGGTTAAAATTACTACTATTAAATTAACAAATAAAGAAATAAAAGATTTAGCCATGAGCTGTGGAGCTACTGACGTGGGAATAGTCAGTTTAGAAAGTTTTAAAGATGAGGAGATAAATAAAATCAAAGAGATATTTCCTAAAACAAGGGCATTAATATCTATTGCTGTAAAGCATAATCCAAATGCAATAAAAAGCCAACATAGATCCGTATCTAACAATGAATATCATTATGCCATTAAAAAGCTTCATAAAGTTACTTATGACTTAGAGAATGAATTAATAAAAAAGGGGATGGAAGTAGTAGCAGCCGTTGCAGACTTTCCCATGGAGACAGATATAAGTAGACCAAACGCCTGGTTAATATCCCATAAGGAAGTGGCAGTTAAGGCTGGTATTGGAAAGATGGGTTTAAATACTCTAGTGATCCATGAAATTTATGGACCTAATATTATATTAAATACAATTTTAATTGATTATGAGCCTGATAAATACGATAAGGAAATAGAGGAAAATCCATGTATAAACTGTAACCTATGTAAAACAGTTTGTCCAACGGGAAGTATTAGTGAAGATGGTTTTAACTTTACGGGATGCTATACACATAACTATAGGGATATGAGAAATGGTTTTTTAGATTTAACAAACAGGCTTGAATCTGGGAACAAGAAGTTAGACAAAATTAATTCTGCTGAAAAATCTGCCATATGGCAAAGTGTGTATTCTGGGCCTAACTATCGTTGTTCTTATTGTGTAGCTGTCTGTCCAGCTGCAAAAGGAGAAGTGGAGAACTTTAAAAAAGACAGGAAGGCTTATTATGACACATATGTGAAGCCGTTTAAGGAAAAGGAAGAGAATATCTATGTGCTAAAGGGAAGTGACAGCGATTATTATGTTGATAAACTAGAAAAGAAAAGGAAAAAATATGTTAGTAATGGCATGGAAATGAGAAATGTACAATATTTTAGGAACGCATTAAAATTAGGATTTCAAAAAAATCATGCAAAGGATGTAGAAGTGATATATCATTTTATCTTTACTGGAGAAGAAAATCTTCAATTTACAGTAGATATAAATAGAGGAAAGCTAAAAGTAACAGATGGTCTTGCAGGTAAACCTAATCTCGTATTAAACGCAGATAGTAGAAAATGGGTAGAGTTCTTATCTACGGGAAAGGGATTAATGACTGGAATCATTACAGGTAAAATAAAAATAAAGGGAAGTCCAAAGTTATTAAAAGAATTTAGTAAATATTTTCCTAATTAAAGAAAAAGGTATTTGCTGCCTACCTACTAGTATGATATACTTCTCGTATAAATAAGGAGAGTGAGAAATATGAAGAAAGTATTTGAAAAAATAAATCTAGGTGGTATAGAAATTAATAACAGAATAGTTAGATCAGCTACAGCAGAACTTATGGGTGATTCAAATGGTTATATGACTGATAGGCTTTTAAATATGTATAGTGAACTATGTGATGGTAATATAGGATTATTAATTACAGGATTAACAGAAGTAGTAGAAGGAACTGCTACTCACACTTTAATGAAAATACATGATGACTCCTATATAGAAGGGTTAAAGAAATTAACGGACTTAGTACATAGTAATGGCAATAAAATAGTTGTACAATTAGTCCATCATGGATCACAGATAAGTGGTAGACCTAGATATGAACCATATAGTCCATCGGGTATTGAAGAAGAAGGATCAAGGGTTAAATCAAGGGAAATAACTAAAGAAGAAATAAAAAAATTAGTTGAGGACTTTGGAGATGGAGCTTTGAGAGCCAAAAAGGCTGGTTTTGATGGGGTTCAAATCCATGGAGCCCATGGATATTTCTTCAGTAGATTTTTAACTCCTTATTATAATAGAAGAAATGATGAGTATGGAGGAAGTATTGAAAACAGAGCAAGAATAATACTTGAGGCATATGAGAATATTAGGAAGAAGTGTGGAGAAGATTTCCCTATATTTATAAAGATAAATGCCTGTGATTTCCTTGATGAAGGTGGACTTACCTTTGAAGATAGTAAAAAAGCAATAAAGATGTTCTCAGAAGCAGGTTTTAATGCTATTGAAGTAAGTGGAGGAATTAAGATTGGGAAGCATACCGCTGTGAGACCTGCCATAAGAGCAAGAGAGGATGAGGCTTATCACAGAGAATATGCAAATGAAATAGCTAAGGAAATAAGTACGCCAGTTATTGTAGTAGGTGGATTTAGAAACTTAGATGTGGTAAAAGAGGTAATTGAAAATACACATGTTGATGCAGTTGCTCTATGTAGACCTTTCATAATAGAGCCAAAGCTAGTAACAAGATGGTTAGAAGGAGATACACAAAAGTCAAAATGTATATCATGTAATAAATGTTTTAATCCACGTGGAACTATTTGTATATTCAATAAAAAATAATATACAATAGGTACACTAGTTTCTTTTTTCTATCTGAATAGAAAGGGTAGATAAAAGCTTGTGACCTACTTAGTAGTATGATAGGATATAAAGCAAATGATAGAAAAGGACTTGTTAATATGGAGAATAGAAAAGAACAGATTGTAAATATTGCTATTGATTTTATTGAGAAATATGGATTTGATAGCTTTAGTTATAAAGATTTATCTGAAGCCGTAGGAATTACAAAGGCAACTCTACATCATCACTTTCCTAAAAAAGAAGATTTGGGATTGGCTGTTTGTGAGAAGTTAAAAGTAAAAGCTAAGGTTGTAAAGAGTAAGATTGATAAACTAGACACTGCCCAGGAAAAGATTAAGTATATATTTGATAACCTTCTTAATTGTGCTAAGACAGGAGATATTTGCCCTATATCATCATTACAAGCTGAATATAATGTGATCCCGGACTCTATGAAGGAGATGGTGGCTGACTTAAGTGAGAGAGAGATTGACTATTTAAGTGAAATCCTTGAAGAAGGTTTAGGAGAAGGCATCTTTGAATTTAAGGGCAATCCTAAAAGTATGGCCCTTATGATACTGACTTCATACAAGGGCGCTATACAATATTCTAGGGCTATGGACGATAATACTATGAGCACTGTAGTGGAACAAATCTATAATCAAATTATGAAATAGCTAATTGTAAGGACTTTTTTCTAGTAAAAATTAAAACTAGAAAGAAGTCCTTTTTACTTAAAAATACGTGACATTATTTCTGGGAGTTAGATACATATTAAAAAATTAATTAACAATGCCTAATCTAAAATCCTTGTGATTTTAACAAGGATTTAAAAGTCTTATAGAACTTGGTAATGTATAGATAAAATCTATTAGACATTAGGTGTCATCATTTTTATAATAATTTTGTAATAGTACATACAAAATGAATATTTAGAAGGAGAAATGAATGAAAAAAATAAATTTATCCTCTGAACGGATTAAGCCAGTTATTATAAGTGTATTAATAATAGTCTGCGTTATTACAATGAAGGTTTTTGGTATTTATGATTATATTAGTATGGATAATATAGAGAACTTACAGACTTGGATTAAAAGTTTTGAACCTCTTGGGCCTATAGTATATATTTTTATATTTATTGTGGGATGTTTACTGTTCTTGCCTGCACCACCATTAGTGATTCTAGCAGGTTTAGTTTTTGGACCATTAATGGGAACACTATGGACGGCTTTAGCAGCAATTATTGCTGATGCCACAGCCTTTTTAGTTGCAAGATATGCAGCTAGAGATATGATTGCAAAGTGGGCAAATGAAAATAAAAGCTTTAAGAGAATTGATGAAGGGGTTAAAAAGGAAGGGTGGAGAATATTGATGATCACAAGACTAATACCCGTATTCCCATATATGATTCAAAGCTATGCCTATGGTTTAACAAATATCCAATTCTCTTCGTATATATTAGTCTCCTGGATTTGCACTATACCGGGGATAATAGCTTTTACGTTTATGGGAGGTGCCATTGGGTCTGATGGTAGCGCTATGAAAATTTTTATGTATTTAGCTATTGGAGCTATTGTATTTATGGGCATATCCTTAATACCTAGATATGTTGTAAAGAAAAAAGGTATAAATATGTATGAATTAGAGTAATAAAAAGTACCTCAAACTGGTAAAGTTTGAGGTTTTTAATTTATTTATAAACTTCATTATGTTCATAGTCTTGGATTGCTTTAAATACGTTATCTGCAATGTCTTGAGATATATCTTTATCAAAAAATAATATACCTTTACTTTTATATTTAGCACATACAGTATCCTTAGCAACTATTTTTCCTTCGTATCCACCTAATACATCATTTATTTCTTGTCCTAGTTTAGAAAATATTTCACTTTCATCCCAAGATATAAATCCTATGAATGATCTTACTAAAGATTCATTATAACCTTTATTTATTAAAACTTCTTTCCAAGTTATATTTTTTATGTTCATAAACAAAACCTCCTATAATAAATAATACTATTTCTAGATTATCCTTATTTAGGCAGTATTATTCTAGTAGGTCATGGCTTTTAAAAAAGAAAAGAATCTATATATTGCATAGTAAAAGCTCATAAGCCCCTTAATTATCTTGGACAAATCTCAATGAATTTTGTATCATAGATTTATAGGCAAGAAAGAGGAGCTAAATATAAGTAATTAATAGAGGTGATAAGGGGGTCTAATGATATGAAAGTGGGACTATTTAATGGAACAGTTGCTACTACAAACGGTATATATAAGATAAGTGATATAGATATAGATAATGCTAAAAAACTTATAAAGGAAAATGGATTTATATCTGCAATAGGACATGAATCAACTGCTCAAGCCCTATCAGATTTACTAGGTATACATATACCTATGAACCGTATACAATTTAAGCAGGCGGTTGGACAAAAGGCAGTAGTTATTAAATTAAATGAAAGACCACCAGAAGGTGTTGTATTAAGTAGAGAAGAGATAGACAAGATAGGATACTCATTAAAATTAATGGAAAGATTGGAATAAAGTTAAAATGAAACACTAACTATTAAATAGTTAGTGTTTTTGTCTTAACTTTAAATTTTAAAGAGGTTCTATTGATTGTGGGAAGTTAAATATATTTAGAGGGTCATATTGAGTTTTAACCTCTCTAAGTCTTGGATAATTATCTCCATAATATTGTCTTTGCCAATCTATAATATCAAAATCAGTAAAACCCCTATAGGTTCCTATTCCAACAGAGTCTAACAAATCTTTAACATTGTTTGTCCAATTAACATTATCTTCTCTATCCATTTCTAAATCCCATGCAGATTTTATTTCTATTAGATACAATGAATTTCTATGAACAAAAGCAGTTTCATTTGGTTTAACCTTACTTACATTTCCATTAAGGCCTATAAACTCATAGAATTGTGTAGAATTTTTAGGGGCACTTATTAGTTCTGCTTCTAAACAATTTAATATACGTTTACTAAGGGGTGTGTATATAAAAGAACCTGTTCCCTTAAACTTCTCAGGGCCAGTGCAATCACTAGACCATTTTTCTAAAGCTTCTTCATATGAAATAGTTTCTATTTCTACAGATTCTGTTGGGGCCACCTTTAAAAGGGGCTCTATTATACGTTCTAATTCTTCTTTTCCTCCAAAGA
Source organism: Anaeromicrobium sediminis (assembly GCF_002270055.1). Taxonomy (NCBI): domain Bacteria; kingdom Bacillati; phylum Bacillota; class Clostridia; order Peptostreptococcales; family Thermotaleaceae; genus Anaeromicrobium; species Anaeromicrobium sediminis. Next base: position 14,950 of record NZ_NIBG01000016.1, read on the forward strand.
ATTGTCCACTTGATGATAATAAAATATCACCAGAAGATTCTTTTTTATATTCAACACTAGTTGTTAATCTCACATCAGCATAAGGTGTAAAGCTTTGCCAAGTATCTAATACGTCAACAAAATATTTAGGGTTCCAAGTTATAACATAAGTTGAAACATTGCATACGGGAGTGATCTTATAGGTTAATGAAACCACTACTCCGAAATTTGAAGCAAGTCCACCTCTTACAGCCCAAAATAAATTATCATTGGAATATTCATTTGCAACTATTTTCTCACCTTTATAATTTATTAATTCTATTTCTAATAAATTATCACAGGAAAGTCCTAACAACCTAGCTGCAAATCCAACCCCACCACAAGAAGTTAGACCGGCAAAGCCTACATCTGGGCATGTGCCAGAGGGTACAGTATAACCCTTGTTAACTAAGTCAGAGTACATCTTTCCAGTTGTTATTCCACCACCAAATTTAGCCTTATTATTCACTTCATCAATAAAAGTGTAATTAATATTACTAACATCTATTACTATTCCTTTATTTACGTTAGAATTGCCCTCATAATCATGTCTTCCATTTCTAACTCTAAAGGGAATATCTTCTGATATTGCATATTTCAATGTATTTATAACATCATCTTCAGAAAAACAAAAGACTATAATAAAAGGGAATTTTTTTATAGCTAGATTAAAATCAGTGCTAGCCTCCAAGTAGAGAGGGTTATCTTTAGAAACAACTCCACCTGTTATATACATTAAATATCTCCTCCTAAAATTATTCTTAGTACATACTATGAATTTTAATGGGACAGGTTTACAAATAAGAAAAATTCTTTGCTATAGATGAAATATGCTAATTCCATTACATACCAAAAGGATTTATATATATTGCATAGAATCTGTATATGACTATTTAAATTTATAGGAGGTACTAAATGACAGATTCAATTGCTTTAACAGATATTTTAATCCAACAAAAGTTTAAAGAATTATTAGATGCGAGGAAAGAGAAGAAGTTATATGACTTTAAAAGTGAATTAAAGAAAGAGCTTGAAACTATACTAGGAGCACTTAAGAATCCTGAGGAAAAGAAAAAAACAGAGAAATTATTACAGGAAATATAGTTAATAATCAGAAAAGGAGATTGATAATTATCAATCTCCTTTAAATAGTGTGCCTAGCATGGGCGACAGCTTTTAAGATATACTAGAACCATCCTATCATATTTAAGCTATTAACATTTGTCATTACTTGTGGGAAGGGTAAACCAAAACACTACTCCATCTGCTCTGTTGAAAACACCGCACTCTCCTCTATGTTTTTGTATTATGCTATTAACTATTGATAGACCCAATCCAGTACCGCTATTATTGCGTGATCGAGAATCCTGTGCACTATAAAAGGCATTAAATAGATGGGGTAAGTGTTCCTTAGGAATCTGTTTGCCACTATTATAGATTTCCACCTTAACTAAATTATTCTTTTGATTGGCGGTAAGTTGCAGTATACCACCAGGGCTAACATGGCGTATCCCATTGGAGATTAAGTTTTCCAAAACTTGAATCAATCTCCCTTCATCACCACAAACTTGTAATTTAGAAGGTGTCTCAACCGAAAGTTCGAATGACTTCTCACTTGGCATTTGAGAAAACTTATTCACCACCCCTTGAATAGATATGGCTAGATCAAAACCTTTCATGTTCATTTGAAATATCCCTGAATCTATATGCATCAAAAATATAATATCGCTAATCAATCGATTTAAATGATCCGTTTCCTGTAGGATAATTGATGTGAACTCTTGGGCCTCTTCCTTGTCTTTTGCCATACCTAGATGAAGTGATTCCGTATAACCTCTGATCAAACCTACAGGGGTTTTAAACTCATGGGATACACTAGCCAAAAACCGCTTTTGTAGTTGTAGCTCTTTTTGAAGGTCAGTATTGGTATGCTTTAAATCACTAATAGTGGAATGGAGCTTTTCAGATATTCTATTAATACTTTTGCCCAGTATACCAACTTCATCCTTTAAAGTTCCATGATATCGCTCTGAAAAATCCAAATTAGCAATCTTACTGGTAATTTCCGTTATCTCTAATATAGGTCTTACTATTCTTCGTGACATGTAATTGGCAATGATTACCCCTATTATTAAGATACCTATACCAATCATAAGGATAAAATCATTAGCAATAGCTACATTTTCACTAACCTGCTGCAAAGGCTGGGCAATCAGTAAAAAATGATCCTTCCTTAGCTGTGCCACTAAAGTGATATCATATTGTTTACTATCATCCCGTTTCAAGGCTTGATAGAATACCTTTCCATCAGTAAGCTCTTTTTCATTTTTTTTCATGAACTCTTTTTGAAACTTGGATAGATGTAACCTATTACCTTCTTTAAACTCAGGTGCCGATGAAAGGACTATATCATACTTTTCGTTAACAACCAGATACTTGTATCCATTATCCGAATTGCGCCTTCGTAAAATATCTAGAAATTTACGATCTGATATGCCCCGATACTCCTCTAATAGTTCCTCATATTCTTTAACAAAAGTTGCCTTGGTTTTAAATATATAGTAATCTTCAAGAAAAATAGAGTTTACCAAGATCATTGATCCAATTAATAGGGTCAATAAAACTACCATGGCTAACATCCATTTCATTGTTATGGATTTCATTAGTCAACACCTCTATAAGAATATCCTTTATTTCTCAAGGTCCTAATACGTTTTCCTATCTCGCCTAATCTGGCACGGAGGCTCTTAATGTGGGTATCAACTGTTCTGGGATCCCCAAAATAATTATATCCCCATACTTTGTCTAAAATCTGCTCGCGAGAAAGGACAATGGACTTATTAAGTACTAAACACATTAAAAGTTCATACTCCTTTGGTCTCAAGGAAATCCTTTTGTCATCAATGTAAACAGAGTTTGTTGATTCCTCAAAAGCCATGCCTTCATCATGGAATTGCTCTTGTTCATTTCTTCGTACTCGACGTAGTAACCCACCCACACGGGCAATAAGAACTTCATGTGAAAAGGGTTTGGAAATATAGTCATCTGCACCCTTTTCAATACCGTGAACCTCATTAGTTACATCCCCTAAGGCAGTTAACATTATAATGGGAATACTGGATTTTTCTCTAATCTCTTGGCAGGTTTGCCAGCCATTGAGCTTAGGCATCATAACATCTAAGATAACTAGATCAATATCATTACATTGGTTTAATATATCTATGACCTCGTTGCCATCACTGACAGTGAGCACCTCATAATTTGCCTGCTCTAGAAACATCTTAACAAGTCTTCTGTAATTGGCTTCATCATCAGCAACGAGTATTTTACCTATCATCATAAAGTCCCCTTTCAATCTATGGAGTAGATGGAGTATCGCCCTAAATAACCTATGGGGTACTCTTTGGATATATTATAACATTCTTAATATCTGAAGAAGGTAATAAAAACCTAAGAATATGAAGTTCTTTCGTTCTAGGCCATATTCCTATTGGAGAAATGACCTAGAATAATAACCCATCTTCATTTACGAAGATGGGTTATTGTATTATCAGATACTTATTTAAAGAGGAAATCTGTATCAATGATATTAGGCATCTCAATAGGTTCAGAGTATAGGAAGGCTCCTTCAACTTGGTAATCATCCAGATTTCTAAGTTTTATTAACTGCTCCTTTTGTTTCTCTGTCAAAGTCTTATATACCTTACTAAAATGAGTAGCATAACTGTGCACAATCTCACCGTCAAGTTCACCATATTTTCTAGATAGCTGGATCACAGTTTCCTCATCAACATCGTTACCCTTCATAAACTCGCGTAATTGTTTTGCTATTGTTCTTCTTGTTTCAACGATTTCAAGGAGTTCATCCCTTTGAATATCTACTAAGTCCGTAATTAGCTTTTTCTGCTCCTCTGTCAATATATTTAAAAAATCCTTACCACTATCACCTGTGATATTAGTACCAATAGAATAGTCAGGGTTACCCATAGCCGGAATATCCTTCATATAAAAAGAACCAAAATAAGTTCCATGTCTTTCAGGGCAGAAGTATGTATCGCTTTCAACATCTCCTGCATACCAGCTAAACATCTCACTGGCATAGGTCATGACTAAAACGTGTTGTTCGTGAGTCATTTCTCTCTTATCGATCTGATCCTGTTTTGTGGGCCATGTCAACGAACTACCCTCAGCCATTTTATCAAGATAGGTTCTTTGCTCATCATCCAATGAATTGATAATATTTCCAAGTACCTTTGCTCGATTATAGCTAAGTAATCCATCAATTTCATACAAATCACTTGAATAATCAGTCACTGCATTTAGACTTAAAGCAGTGGTTTCATTCGGCATATTGTCTCCAAGTAGTCGGCGGAATGCCTCCATCAATGGGAAACGACTATACCCGTAGTCTTTAAGAAGCTCTTCCTGTTCCACAGCTAAGGTTTTTAACTGATCAATCTGTGAATCATTTAAAATATATAGAACATTATTAGCAACACGTGGTACAAAAGTCGTGTTGTGTCCAAGCTCTCCTGCATCTACATCTCTAAGGTATTGAAATCCAAAGAAGTCTGATACTTTCCCAGGAGGAAAGAATGAATCGCTACCCAATTCGCCAGTAAAAAATGCAAGGGCATCAAAGGCTATAGTATGCAACTGGGCATTGTCTGAAATGGCCTGCTGAACAGAATAACGCTGACCAGGTTTTTTCTCAGTATTTTTTTCAGGTTTTTCTGTTTTATTCTTTGGCTGGTTAGTATTCTTATTCTTGGGTTGATTAGCATCTTTATTTGATGAAGGTGGCGGATCTAATCTACCGATTATAGTTGGATCAAAACCTGCTGACTTAATGGCTTCCTCTAGTTTTTTACCACCTTTAAAGCCAGCAGCTCTGAATGATTCATTAATGGCCTTAGCCTCTTCTACAGTTAAAGCCGAAAAATCATAATTGGATAAGATAGACTTAATTTTCTTCACCATATCTTCATCTATTTTCTGTACTTCTACACGTGCTTGCTCCTCAGGTTCAACAGCTTCTGGTTCCATGGTTGAACATCCAATACTACTGAACAACAAGCCTGTAATAATCAACGAATTAATAAATTTTTTCTTAAACATAATTTTTCCTCCCTCAAATATATTTTTATTCTTTTTAGCTTTCTTATGGCTATTATAAAAGAGTTATATGAGAACCATGTGATAACTGGAGTTTTTTTGTAAAAAAATATTATGTAGTCTCAAATAGCTTTGTTTATTTAAACACAACAGAATCAAATAATTCATATTATGGTATGTAAATAGTAATCTGAAAGGAGACAGTCAAAAATGACTTTATCCAAATTTGTAGATGAACTGCCAGTAATTAGAACTCTAAAGCCCAAGGGCATGATGGATGGGGTTCCTTATTACCAAATAAGAATGCAGCAATGTAGACAGAAGCTCCATAGAGATCTTCCGAGAACTACTGTATGGGGATTTGAAGGGAATTATCCGGGACCAACTATTGAGGTTAATAGGGGGGAATGGATAAAGGTTAAGTGGATAAATGATCTTCCACAAAGACATTTGCTTCCTATTGATACTACAGTACATGGTGCTGAAGCCAACAAACCTAGAGTAAGAACTGTAGTACATCTTCATGGGGGAGTGGTACGGCCAGAAAGTGATGGATATCCAGATGCATGGTTTACTAGGGGATATAGACAAGTAGGACCTCTTTTTACCAGAAAAATATATGATTATCCAAATAGACAACGTGGGACTACCCTATGGTATCATGCCCATGCAATTGGTATTACACGTCTTAATGTATATGCAGGATTAGCGGGTGGATATATAATCCGTGACCCCTTAGAAGAATATCTTAATCTTCCTAAAGGACCCTATGAAATGCTTTTGCTCATTCAAGATAGATCCTTTAATGCTGATGGCTCCCTTTATTATCCCATTGGGCCAGAGCCACCTGTACCAAATGTTTGTCCTTCTGTAGTTCCTGATTTTTTCGGAGATAACATATTAGTTAATGGAAAGATTTGGCCATATTTAGATGTTGAACCAAGAAAGTATAGATTTCGAATTATAAATGGCTCAAACTCAAGGTTCTATAGAATGAAACTTTCTTCAGGTCAGCCCTTTTATCAAATCGGAACGGACGGAGGTTTGCTTAATACGCCTATTATAACGAAACAGATTTTATTAGCTCCTGCGGAACGTGCTGATGTTATAATAGATTTCTCTAAATTCAAGGGCCATAATATTGTGATAACTAATGACGCTCCTTCACCATATCCAAGGGGAAATCCTGTTAATGTGGACACTGAAGGCCAGATTATGCAATTTAGAGTATGTCTTCCACTTTCAAGCTATGATTTTAGCATTATCCCATGTAGGTTAAATACAATAATACCTTTAAAGGAGAGCTGTGCAAGATTAATAAGGAATCTTACCCTTGTAAGAGAAACTGATAAATTTGGAAGGGCATTTCTTCTTCTTGACGGAAAGCGATGGGATGATCCAATTACAATTAAACCGCGACTGGGTAGTATAGAGGTTTGGAATCTAATTAATTTAGCAAACTCTACTCATCCAATACACCTTCACTTAGTTAATTTTCAAATTCTAGGTAGACAACCCTTTCATGTTGAATACTACAATAAAACTGGGCAGATTCTTCCTACTGGACCAGCAATATTACCTGACCTTAATGAAAGGGGATGGAAGGATACAGTAAGAGCAAATCCTGGTGAAATTACTAGAATAATTATGAGATTTGTTCCATATGCAGGCTTATATCCTTGGCATTGCCATATACTAGAACATGAAGACCATGAGATGATGAGACCCTATGAAATTATAAATTGAATCTTAAAAGCTTTTAAGATACGAGGGGTTATTCCAAACTGTCCCCTTGTATCTATTCTTATAGATAATAGGAGACAATTTGATATTGACAATATATGCTATAATCATAAGTAATATATTATTGAAGAAACTTTTACATATGTCAGGTTTACTGATAGTCATGTACAGAGTGGATTAGTTATGAGAAAAATTTTATTAGGACAGTATTTCAAAAGTATTTTTATATATGAATTAAAGGAAATAAATTTATATATTAGATGTGGGGGCGGATTAAATATGGATACAAAATATGTTATTATTATTCAGTGTGATATTGCACACAGGAGATGTAGTGGCTTTGCCTGTACAAATGCTTTTTACAATAAGGAAGGAGCATTTGAAAATTATGATGAAGGTATAAAGCACATTTCTTTTACGTGTGGTGGATGCTGTGGAAAAGGCTTAGCAGCTAAATTAGAACATTTTGCTAAAAAATCTAGAAAAATTAATAACATAAATAAAAATGAAGTTGTCATTCACTTATCTTCGTGTATAGTAACTGATAATCATCATTATGATAGATGTCCTCATATTGATTATATTAAAAGCATTATAGTAAAAAAGGGATATAAAAACCTAGTAGAAGGTTCCTATTTAAGTAAAAATGCTCAGAAGAAAAGAGATCAAGGCATATATACTTCTTATTAAAAAAATATAAAAGTGATTAAACGTCGTTACGCTATTTACTGTAAAAGGTATTATAGGTACGACGTTTTTTTAGTATATTTCTTTAGAGCGTTGTGTTATAAGCGAATGCTTTTTTAGAGAATCTAAGATTGATAAAAATCTGACAATTCAAATTATTCAAAAAACATATTGCGAAAAATAATCGAAACTGGTATACTAGTTTCAAAGAGAAATGATAAAAAAAATAAAAAAGTGCATAAAACATAATGGGGGAGAGGTGAAATTTAACAAAACAATGATAAATATAGGTAAAATCATAAATATTTAATAAACGCTAAAACATTTTGGTATACCAGAAGAGACGGTTATTCTTCAATTTGTTATATTGAAATCTATAAAAAGCAAGCGGTGTTTGTCTAAATGATTTTAATATGATTAAATATATGTATATATTTTTAGCAAATACTGAGTTTAAACAGAGATGCTACTTTATAGATTATATATGAAAAAACAAAGGAGAATAATTATGGGAAATTTAAAGATGACAGATGAAATTTGCAAGGACATTAAAAATAAAATTTTAGTTGGAGAATTAAAAGAAAACACAAAAATTAGTGAGAGATATCTTGGAAACCTTTATGACACATCAAGGACAACAATTAGGAGTGCAATTAATAAACTAAAAGATGATGGGTGGCTTTATGTTCAAGCAAAATCAGGCACATATGTATCACCTGTAGATACGAAAGCAATAAGTGATAACTTTCAGGTTAGATTGCTACTTGAACCCAATATGCTTTTACTGGCCATACCTAACATTACTAATGAAGACATTTTGCGTTTGAAAAAAAATTGTGACTCCATGGAAAATGGTGATACTGAAAAATATGGCTATTATGAAGCTGATAACCATAATGTAATAAAAGAAAAAACAGACAATAAAGTTATTGTTAACATTATAAATGATATGATGGATAACATTTTAAGAATAACTTCTAAGACTTCATTGTTAGATAAAAGAAAAGAAGCAAGTATAAATGAGTGGAGAAAAATAATTCATTATCTTGAATTAGGTGATGGATATATGGCCAGTCAATATATGACCCAACATATAATTAACTCATCAGATACATTTAAAAAAAATTTTCATATTGACATAGATTCATAAGATGATTAGATCCTCCTAATGGATCATCATAATATGAATTTAGAGTACAATATGATGACTAATTTTTAGGAGGATGAAAATATGGAAAAATTAGAATTTTTATATTTATCAGAAGAAGATATTTTAGGTCTTAATATTTCATGGGAAGAGGTATTTGGGAGTGTTGAAAAAGCTTTAAAAGAACATGGTGAGAAGACAGTTGAAAATCCACCTAAACCTGGTGTTCATAGTTTAAGCAATTCATTTATACATGCTATGCCAGCATATCTAGAGCAAATGCAAGCCATAGGATTAAAATGGGTGAGCGGATATCCACCTAATCGTGAAAAGAATTTACCCGTAATAAATGGATTACAGATAATAAATTGTGCACAAACAGGTGTACCGTTAGCTGTAATGAATGCAACTTGGACTACAACTGTAAGAACTGCTGCAGTATCTGCCGTAACAGCAATGCGCTGTGCTAGAAAGGATTCAGAAGTAGTTGGAATAATAGGAGCAGGAGTTCAAGGGAGAATTAATATTATAGCATTGAAAAAAATATTACCACAAATTAAAAAATGTAAAGTTTATGATATATTCCCAGCTGCTTCAGATGGTTTCAGAGAGGAAATATCAAAAAAACTAGATATTGAAATTGAAATTGTAAGTAGTCCTGAAGAAGCTGTAAGAAATTCAGACATAGTAATAACAGCAACTCAAAAACTACCAGAGCCAATTGTTAAATATGAATGGCTGAAAGAAGGGGTCTTAGGACTTCCGTTAGAATCAAGTAGAGCTTGGACCAATGAGGCTTTGTTTGGAGTTGATAAATTTATTAATGATGATTTAGAACAAGCTAAATTATATCAATCACAAGGAGCATTTTCAGGTGGAATCCCTGAGTTACATGCTGAAACTGGAGAGGTTATCGCAGGATTGAAGGCAGGAAGGGAAAACGATACCGAGAAGATAATCGCAATGAATATAGGCTTAGCCTGTGAGGATATTTCTTTTGGAAAGTATATATATGAGAAGGCCATGGAAAAAGGTGTTGGAAGTAAACTACAACTTTAAAAAATTCAAAGATTAATAATTAAAGGAGGTTTAACATGGAAAATTCCTCGAAAAAAAGAGATATAACCTTTATTGAGGCTTTTGGTATGATTTTAGTGTATGTTGCAGTCTTTGTATGGGGTAAAGGTAAGTTCCCAACAGGTATGGCCATATTAATATGTGCATTCTTTTCAGCAGCTTATGGTGTATGGGTACTTAAAACCAGTTGGGATGACATATTTAAAAATATATTAAAAATGTTTGATATGGGAATGCCGGCTATCCTCGTGTTACTTATGGTAGGTTTCATAAGTGCTTCCTGGCTTGCCTCAGGTACCATACCAGTTCTTATTGTATACGGATTAAAAATATTAAATCCATCCATATTTTTAGTGGCAGCATTTTTAGTTACGGCAATAGTAGCTATAGCCACAGGTTCATCCTGGACTATTGTAGCCACATTTGGAGTTGCCTTAATGGGTATAGCAAAGGGAATGGGAATTCCTCCAGGAGTTGCTGGTGGTGCCATTGTTAGTGGATGCTGGTTAGGAGATAAATGGAGTCCCCTGTCAGATACTACCAATCTAGGAGCTGCAGTTACTGGAGAAGACGTATTCTCTGTATTTAAATATAATTTCCACACTAGTGGACTAGGCGGAGTTGGTGCAGCGATAGTATTTACCATTGTAGGGTTTAAGTATTCAGGAGGTGTAATTGATTCTGGTAAGATCCAAAGTTTATTAGATGGAATTAATGGATTATACAATATTAATGCCCTATTATTACTACCGATAGTTGTTGTAATATACTTTGCTATAAAAAGAAAGCCTGTACTTCCAGTACTAATGTTAGGGGTAGTGGTTGGAATAGCTTTAGCTGTAATAGTACAAGGAAAGGATTTGGCACAAATCATAAATGCATTATATAATGGATATGTTACGGAAACAGGAGTTACAGAAATTGATAAGTTATTAAGTGGTGGAGGACTCCTATCTATGATGAGCGTAATGCTGATAATTTTCTGTGCATTTGTTTTAGCAGGTACTTTAGAAACTATTGGAACGATGGATGCTTTAGTTACTAAGATGGGCTCATTAACTAAAACAAGAGGACCATTAGTGCTTACATCTTATATTACATCAATATTAGCCACGTATTTAGGAGGAACTGCTTATACGGGAGTAATTCTGAATGCTGGAATGTATAGAAGTGCCTATAAAAAAATAGGTTTAGCTAATATTAACTTGTCTAGAACTGTATTAGAAGGATCAGGACATACAAGTGCGTTAGTTCCTTGGTGCGGAAGTCATGTTATAATTTATGCCACTCTTGGAATCACTTGGGCAGATTTCTTACCTCATTATTATTCTTTCTGGGTTTCATCTGCTTTGCTTATAATATATGGATTTACAGGATTATTTACTAAGAAATTAGAAGAAGAGGAAATGACACTAGAGGAAGTAGAAGTAGCTCAAACAATAATCTAAAAGTGAGATGATAAGATGTTAAAACGCAAACCTACATTTTTAGAATCAGTTTCAACATTATTAGTAATGACGATTATTTAAAGATCTCTATATTGATATGGGACTTCATCCTAAAAATCTATCTAGAAGTTTAGAAGATGCAGGAACAATGTTTAATTGTTTAATCCCTTGGAGTAGTGCAGGCGTATTTTATATTGGAGCATTAGGAGTATGGCCAGCAGATTTTTGGATATGGGAAATACCCTGTTATTTGAGTATAGGACTTGCAATTTTTTATGGATTTACAGGTATTTCAATTGCAAAACTTGGTCCTAATGATAAAAGATATTTAAATCATAAGCAACAGATGAATGGAAAAAAATTATAACTAAAAATAAAAAGAAACTTGGTAAATATGTTATCTGACAAAATGGAATACATACATGCCAAGTTTCTTTTTATTTATATCCTATAAATTTTATAAAGAAAAGAATATTACAGTCTATAATTTTATTATGATAAAATTACTTTATGATAGAATAATCAGAGGGGGAATTATAATGAAACAAGTTTATGCGCCAGGTTGTGCGCTTATGATTTATAAGCCACAACTTGCTGAAAAAATATCAGAATTTTTAAATAAGGATTTGGAGAATATTCCTAATCATATGATTTGTTGTAAACATGAGCCTAATTTAGAAAAGGATACAAAGGTACTTAACACATGCCCAGGATGTGATAGACGATATAGAGAACTTTATGAAGGTATATCAACGGTGTCCTTGTGGGAAATATTAGCTGAAAGTGATACATTTTCATTTCCAGACTATGAGGGTATGGAAATGACTATACATGATGCCTGTCCTACTCGTACAGAAGAGAGGGTACATATTGCAATGAGAAAACTTCTCCAAAGGATGAACATTAAGATTATAGAACCTAAAAATACTCGTACAAAGTCTATCTGCTGTGGAGATAGTTTTTACGGAATATTGACTGTAGAGAAGGTTAAAGAGCAGATGAGAAAACGTTCAGAGGAGATGCCCTGTGACAATGTGGTAGTTTATTGTGTTTCATGTATTAAGTCAATGCATATTGGAGGTAAAAAACCACGTTATATTGTAGATCTTTTGTTTGGAGAAAATACGGACATTGGTACATTTGAGCCTGATGAATGGCATGATGAAATACAAAGGTTTATAGATGCACATTAATAGGGGTATAGAAGAAAGTGGGGATAGGTTAAGGGATAATAAAACAACATTATTAATCGCGGATGTACAAATAATTAAACACCACCATGGTATTTTAGGTGGAAGATTTGTAGAGTTAAAAACTACTAATGAAATTGATTTTACAATGTAATGTATAATAGATCATATTATTTAAAAATACAAAAAGACATTTTACTATAAAATGTCTTTTTGTATTTTTAAATAATCAGCTGTACATACTATAAGCTAAACTATACCATAAGTAAAGGTGATATTTCATTTAAATCCACAATAAGTAGACTGGCAAATTAAAGGAGCTAAGATTATGACAGAAAAAAATATAGAAAAAGATCCTATCTATAAAAATAAAAAGACAGGTGATGGAGGAAATTCCAAGTTTCATAATAGGGACTTTACAGATAGTAATGTTATAAGAGATTTTAGGAACTTTTTGAACGAAGAGTCAAATAAGTTGTTAAAAGAATTAAAACAGGAGTATTCATTAAAAGAAATAGAGATTAAAGGAGTCCCTGCTGTTTGGATAGACACTTCCAACTCTAATAAAAATAAAGGGGTTATAATATATCTTCATGGTGGAGGATATATGAGTGGAAATGTGAAGAATTACTGTACAATTCCAATTCAGCTTTCAAATGCTATAGGGATAAAGGTATTATCAGTTGATTATGGTCTAGCTCCTGAAGATCCATTTCCAAAGGGTTTGGAAGATGCACTAAATATATATGAATATCTCCTAGAAGAAGGATATAGTTCTAATAATATTGCTATTGCTGGAGATTCAGCAGGTGGAGGCCTTGCTGTAGCAACTGTTTTAAAACTAAGAGATTTAGGATTAGATTTACCAGCTGCTTTAGGGCTATTTTCACCTTGGGTTGATTTAACATTAAAAGGAGATACAATAGAAACTTTAAAAGAGTACGAAACCATATTAAGTAAAAGACAATTAGAAGGATCAGCAAAAATTTATGCTGGAAAAGAAGAGTTAGATAATCCTTTAATTTCTCCAATTTATGCTAATTATAAAGATTTCCCACCTATGATGATTTTAGCAGGAAGTCGTGAGGTGTTACTTAGTGATTCAATGAACTTAGCTAGAAAAGCAGCACTTAATAATACTACTGTAAATCTTATTGTATGGGATAACTTATATCACGTTTTTGCAGCAGATTCGAATCTTCCTGAAAGCAAAGAAGCCATAGAAGCATTAGGAGTATTTTTATTAGAAAAGATGAACTATAAAATATAAGTAACAGGATTGAATAAGTTATACAATTGAAAATCACCGTTGCATCCAATACGGCAAACCTTACCATAAGTAGCCATGTTTTTTTTCATATGTTTACACATTCAATACATGTAGAGACTGTATTACTACTTAGAAAAATTGATCAATGACTTTGAAAGAATTATTGTAAAGCTAGATAGTTAAGTAATCAAGGTGTGTTAGATTTATTGAAAATGAACAGTATAATCCCCTATCAAAAGGTTTTTGATAGGGGATTGTTTTATATGGTATTTCCCTTAGATTTTTTCATATATCAAATGGGTTCATTTCATACTCCTTAATTTATTATAATCACCTTTGAAAAAGATACAATTCTTGATACAAGGTGGTAGCACATAATTTGTAATTACTTGATGTTTTAGAACCATCAAGATTTATTATATGCTCTTAATAAATAACTTTAGCGGGACATTTTTCTACACATCTCTTGATGGTTATATTAAAAGCGTTCCATGATATTTTTTATGTTCGTGATTATGAAAAAATAGTTTGTGCTTTTTTATAAAAGTTCATATTGACAACTCTTTATAAATGATATAAAATTTCAATTGAGAATTATTATTCATGAACGGCTGACTTAATAATTCAATACATAATAAAAAGGAGACGTTATTATAATGTTTAATAAGAAACTTAATTTAGCAATATTAATATGCATAATTGCAATTGGTATGCTTACAGGTTGTTCTACAAATGAAAATGCATCACAGGAGGTAGCCGAGTTAACTTTTGAAGAATGGGCAAATCAAGAGCTGGTATGGCCAGAATGGGCAGAACCTATCCAAGTTGAAATAAACGAAGAAACTAGGAAAGGACCTACTTCTGTAAGAAAAACCTTTGATATTGAAACAGCTAGAGAAAATATAGCTAAAATACGTTATTTAGTAGAAAATAGTGAAGATACAGATGAATATCCATATCATAATATCTGGAAAAGTAATCTAGGTAATGGTTTATTAAAATTAGGTGAAAATCATCTTGCTTACCATTATTTAAACGAAATAGTGAACCTTTCTCCAGATGCCAACTATGGAACAGAGAAGGTAGATGGCAAGAGAGTTATAGAGCCTATAGGAGAGACTTTAGCACAAAAAATTGCTCACGGTAGAATGTTAAAGGCTATTGCAAAAGCTGGATATGGTGATGAAGTTATGTCAAGATATGAAGAATACGATTATGAAACAAATGGAGAAGTATTCTCATGGCAATTAACTTCTGCAGCTTGGGCAATGGGACTTATAGGTGAAGAAGAAGAAGCTTATAAACTTTTTGAATACGGTATTAGTCCAGAAAATTTTAATGACTTGAAACCTTGGCAAGCTAGTTCAAATGTACTTGCAGCTTCCTCATATGCATATGCAAAAGGAGATTATGATAAAGTTTTTGACTTTACAGAGAAGTTGATTTTAGAAGGAATTGACTCAACTAATCCAGCGTATTTTCTTGATAACGACCTTAAATCAGGTCGTAAAGCAAAATACTTTAACCGTCATTGGAAGTCATGCTATCAGTTAGCTGAAGGTTTTAGAGAATTGGCAACAAAAGCAAAAAATGGTGAGATTGCAACTTTTACAGATTTAAAAGATGGAGTATACACTAGTAGTAATACGGGTTACATGTTAACGCCTATTGATGTAACTGTAACAGTAAAAGATGGTAAGGTCATAGATATAAAAGCAACTCAAGAAGAACCTAGAGAGGATAGATCAGGAACGGCCCTTGAGTCTTTACCACCAAGAATTGTTGAGGCACAATCTTTAGACGTGGACGTTATTTCATCAGCAACAATTTCTAGTGAATCTATTAAAATGGGTGTAGCAAAGGCTTTACTACAAGCTAAAAAATAATAAAGAAGCTATATGAAATTAGCAAATATGTTATTAATTTAAAAGAGATTAAGAGGGTGGAGTAAATCTTACATTTAAAACACCCTCTTTTTTTATGAGGTGAATATGAAAAAAATCGGACTTA
Organism: Anaeromicrobium sediminis; assembly: GCF_002270055.1. Classification (NCBI taxonomy): domain Bacteria; kingdom Bacillati; phylum Bacillota; class Clostridia; order Peptostreptococcales; family Thermotaleaceae; genus Anaeromicrobium; species Anaeromicrobium sediminis. The sequence goes on from NZ_NIBG01000016.1 coordinate 30,655, forward strand.
TCAGAAAAATAATTCAAACTATTGCATTTTTGCCAATAACTGTAATTGCACTTAATAACCAAACTTATTTCTCTGTATTTATACTAATACTTACAGCAATAGGTGGAGCCTTTTATTGTGGTTATCTCTGTCCATTTGGATTTCTACAAGAGATAGTGTCTATTATAGGTAATAAACTTAAGATTAAGAAAAAAACTGTACCACCTAAATTAAATTCTATTTTAAAGCTAACTAGATATATACTTTATATATTAGTCACAGTACTAAGTGTAAGTGCTATTTTTATACTGCTAAGATATGATGCTAGAAGTAATCTATATTTAGTTTTAATTGGAAAACAGATTAACTATGCAATGATTATTAGCGTTATAATGTTTTGCACACTTTCACTTTTTTATAAAAAACCTTTCTGTAATTACTTTTGTATAAAAGGTGCTGAATATGGATTACTCAGTATTTTTAGAGTTTTTAGCATAAAAAGAAATACCAAATCCTGTGTTAACTGTAAGTTATGTGACAGAGCTTGTGAGATGGGTATAACTGTTTCTACTTGTAATTCAGTTAATTCTATGAACTGTATTAATTGTTTTGAGTGTATAAAAAAATGCCCTATCAAGAATACTCTAACATTTGGTCTAGTGCAACCGAATCTTTTAAAGAAAAAAGTTGCTTTTGCTGTATTGATAGGAGCCATATATGTTGGTGCACTTCATTCAGACTATTTTTTAAAAACATCAATAGTAGATGCTAATGTAAAAGCTGTTGAAACTAGTAAAATTGTAGAAGAAACAACTAAAGAACCTGAGGTTGATAATGCTACTTATTATATTGGAGAGGCAAATGGGTATAATGATTTAATTAAAGTTAAAGTAGGCATAGAAGAAGGGGTTATCACTAAAATATCCATAGTAGACCATGATGAAGATTGGGATTGGTACACTAAGGCTAAAGGTCCTATAATAGATGCAATACTAGAAAAACAATCTGCCGACGTGGACACTGTAAGTGGTGCTACTTTTACATCAACAGGTATAATAGAAGCAGTAAAAAAAGCTCTTGAAGGAGCAGAATTTAATAAATAAAAAAACAGAGGCAGCTCTGTTTTTTTATAGCATTTACTGTTTAAGTACTACTCTGAATCCAACGTAATCATTAGCACCTCCTGTACCTGCACTAGTTGTATAACTATTTGCTACAGCTCTTGTAATTACTGCTCTAAGGCATTGGAAACTGATTTTGCAACTAGTGTAGTTACTAAAACAGGTAATGACCATTTCATATTTAGAGTGGTAAGCAGATAATTAATTAAAGAAAGTATAAAAAATAATAAGACAGAAAAAGCCATGAAGTAATAAACTTCATGGCTTTAATTATTCAATAGTAATAAGTAGTATTGACAATAAAATTATACAATTGACACTAAAAGAATGCAATATTTAAATATACCACAACTTAAATGATTTATCAATACAAAGTTACGAAAAGTTTAAAAGGAATGTTTTTTATGGAGAATGGTAAAGGAAGTATGACAGCAATTGTATCAGCATTTGGTCGTGCATATCATGCATTATATGATGAACCAAAGATCTTTAATGATTATTTGGCAGCACAATTTAATTACAAAACTGTAAGTTTAATAATATGGAACTTTTGAGGAGGAATGTCGAAAACTGCAAAATGGTATGATATAATTTGAATATATGTATGATTGTAGTACATATATTCCTGATGTCCTTTTGAGACTGAACATATTAATATAGAAAAATATTTATTAGTGAAAGGAAAAGTATCTTTTAGATTGGAGATTGATATATGAAGAGGGAAGAAAATTACTTGAAAAAAGAACTTTATAACCTTGTTAAAGAAAACTCAAAAATATTTGAATTTATACAATCCGGATCATTAGATGGTATATGGTATTGGGATTTGGAAAATATAGAAAACGAATGGATGAGCCCTAGATTGTGGGAAACATTAGGTTTTGACCCAAAAGAAAAAAAGCATTTAACTAGTGAGTGGCAGGACTTAATTCATCCAGAAGACTTAAAAACTGCTTTAAACAATTTTGAAAAACATTGCAAAGATCCTAATCATCTTTATGATCAAATTGTTAGGTATAAGCATAAAAATGGATCTACAGTCTGGATAAGATGTAGAGGTATAGTCATAAGAGATGAAAATTTCAAACCAATTAGGATGTTGGGTGCCCATACTGATATTACACAAATTAAAAAATTACAACTTGAACTTGAAAAGCAAAATAAAGAACTCTTAAAAAAGCAAAAAGAAATTGAAGAATTGAATAAAGAATTAGAAAAGGAAGCAACCATAGATGTACTTACTGCTCTTTTAAATAGACGTGCAATAAATAGAATATTAGAATTTGAAAAAAATAAATCATATAGATCTATAACAACTTTTACAATTTTAATAATTGATATAAATAGTTTCAAGAAAATTAATGATAGTTATGGACATCTGGCAGGAGATGAGGTATTAATTAATTTTTCTAGAAATTTAAAAAGTATATTAAGAAGACAAGACGTTGTATCTAGATGGGGCGGCGATGAATTTTTAGTTCTTTTACCTGAAACCAATGAAAACCAAGCAAGAGTAGTAGTGGCAAAAATCAATGATGAATCAAAAAATTGGACTCTTAAGCATAGAGGAGAAAATATTAGCTACTCAATAAGTATTGGAATAGCGGAATATTTAAAAGATGAAGAAATAGATGATTTGATTAAAAGAGGAGACCAATCCCTTTATAAAGAAAAAGCATTGTTTCATCAAAATGATGAATAAAGTTACAATAAATATGAAATGTTCTGTTTTAATACACTTATTTATTGGAATGATATTACTTTGAAAAATATTTAGATTTATAATCATACCACTTTATTTAGAAACAGAAAGTAACATATAGTAGCTAGAGAACATGATTTAATTCCTGGAACTGTTAGAAGGTGGGGGAGGGAATCTAAAAATAATTAGGAATCTGCTTTTAAACTGCTTTTGTGGTTAAAATATTAATAATAAGGTTGTTGAAAACTTAGAAATATCTATACAAGGGATTTAGCAAAAAAAGAACCTACTATAGACGATAAATTAGAAATAGCTACAAAGTGGATAAAAGCTGGATATAAGGCTACATGTGTACTTAAGGTAGTAAGGTTCTTTATTTCTACTGGCTTTAAACTATCAAGCTTTAATATTTCTCAAGATGAAACACTAAAAATCCATGTCCTTGATTTTTATTTTACACAACTAAAGTAATTTAATGAGATAACAATAAATATTTGAGTTATTTACTAGTTAAAATCTCTAGTGAATTACAAATATGATTGTACATAGTTTGTTTTGCTTTATGAGCTTCCTTAGTTTTAAAATAGTTAAGTATTTCAATGTGTTCTTTGTGGCCATTTTTAATAATAGTTTCATTTAGATGTTCAAGAGTTACTTTTTCTCTTTGAGCAATAAGCTGATTAGAGATTGAATCTAAAAAGTCTCCTATTACACTATTTTTTGAAATTTTTGTTATTTGATTATGAAACGCGAATCCAATATTGAATGTATACTTTTTATTTCTTAGAGCTACAACTTCTTGTTCTATAATTTTTTCAAGCTTTTTGATATCTTCATCAGTTGCTTTATTCACAGCTAAAAATGTTAATTCAGGTTCAATTATTAATCTAGTTTCCATTAATTCAAATATAGAAGATTCTTTCTTTGTCAAAGACATGGATTGCATGTTATTAATAATTATTAGAGCATCCTCGGAAACGTATGTTCCTTTTCCTGCCTTTGAAGTCAAAATTCCTATCAAAGCTAATGCTTTTAAAGCTTCACGCAGAGAGTGTCTACTTATCCCAAAATGTTTTGACAGTCCTATCTCACCGGGCATTTTATCCCCAGGTTTCCATTCGCCTTTCTTAATCATATCTATTATCTGAGTTGAAACCTCTTCATAAAAGTGTTTGCCTGTAATTGATTTAATCATGAATTACCTCCATAAGCGTTTGTTAATATTGTCTAGAAAAAAGTAACTACTAAGTTTATTTGAGAAAAGTGCATAATTATAATTTTAAAAACTTTCTAACATATATTTATATAAAAGTTCTAAAGACATACTACACATATTGTGCAATTATCTTATTAATATAAATATAATACTTTTTGAAAGAATTTCAAAGAGTTTTTATTTTTTATCTTGTATAATGATATTGAAAATTTGAACTTTTACTACAAAATCTTTAGATTTGATAAAAAAATGCCTTTGTTAAAAGGCATTTTTAATAAGTATTTCAATGCTACTAAGCAAGTATTATCTAATAACATGTAATATATTAAGTATCAGCTTTGACTTTGTCGGATTTGGTTATAAGACTAAACACTACCATCGTTATTAATGATGTTATTAGACCTGCTCCAATCGCAGGTACTGACATTGCTTTAAGAGATGGAACTAATGAGAATAGTAAAGCTGATCCCACTCCACTAATCATACCGGCAATAGCTCCCTGCGTAGTTGCTCTTTTCCAGAAACGACCTAGGAATAATGGGAATAATAGTCCTGAAGATGTAAGTGTATATCCTAAAACTAAAACTTTTAAAACCATAGGAATATAAATACCGATAATAACACCAACTACACCTAGTACTATAATAGCTTTCTTAGAAAATTTCAATATATCCTCATCAGTGGCATCAAGATTAAATATGTTTTGATAAAAGTCTCTTGTTATACTTGCTGACGTACTATGCAATGCAGAGTCAGCAGTAGAGACTATTGCAGCAACTATTCCTGCAAGCATTATTACTGAAGCTGTTTTAGGCAATAAGTTTGTAATAGCCCAGCTCATTGCCATCTCCTTATCTGCTAAATCTGGCGCTAATTTGTATATTGCCATACCTAGTAATGAAGCCCAAGTACCTGCTAAAACACAAGAAATTACAAGATTATATAAGCCCTGTTTTGCAACTTTGGTTGATTTAGCTGCGTAAATTCTCTGATGGTAAATTTGAAGAACCATCTGTCCTGGCAAAACAGCCAGTATCCATCCCCATACTACAGATTTTCCAGGGGCAAATAACCCTAGATTTGCTTGAGGAACAGCTGCGAAAATTTCGTTAAACCCACCTGCCTTAACAACGGCAATTGGAAATAATATCAACATACCAAATAACATTAGTCCAAGTTGAGCAACGTCAGTATAAGCAACCGCAATAATTCCACCACTCATAGTATAAATTACAACAACAACTGCAGAAATTATAATCCCAACATTTATAGGAATTCCAGTTAATAAATTCATTATTTTACCTGCAGCAATTGGCTGGGATACCCACCATCCTAAGGTTACAAGTGTTGCAGTAACTGATGTTACAGCCCTTAATGTTTTGGAGTCACCATACATACTGCACATCCAGTCTGTGGTTGTATAAAAGTCCTGTTCTCTTAACCAACCGGCTACTAAAGTTGCTAAAAGTAGAACTCCTATTGCGGTAGCAATTCCAGTATAAGCAAATTCCGCAAATCCGTATTTATAACCAAGACCTACATGTGCTACCATCATCCCGCCTCCAAAGGCAGAAGCTACTTGTGTAGCAGTAACCGTAAGAGTATTAAAATTTCTACCTCCTACATAAAAATCAGCAGCAGTTTTTTGTTTTTTTGCAGCCCATGCTCCTACTGCAAGCATTGCTCCCAAGAAACCCAATAACACCAATAATATAGTCCAATTAATCATATACATCCCCCTTGTATAATATAATTTGTAGTCAGTTGTACAATTCTACAACCATTGAAAACACTATAAAGTTTACATTATAAAGATTCTTTTGAAGACTTTGATAAAGTAATCAAAGCTATAAGCTAATTAAAGTTATCCTTCAAATACACAATATTTCCCATAATTAACGTTTCAATAAACTTTTTAACTTCTACTATATTTTGGATTTTCCAATGTCACGCATTAATTACTCCCGTTCAATTGATTATTTTCTATAAAGTGCTATAACTAATAGATCATCAACACTTTGTGTTATCTGAAGAAGCAATTGTTCTTCCTGTACCTATTAGAATTAGCTTTTTCATGTATAAATCCTTTTCAAATGAGAGATTATTATAGAATTTTTATTTTTTATTCTAAGTTCTACTAGCCCAATATGTTAGATTAATAGATTTCTACACTTCTGACAATGCTATATTTTCTCTTTTTCCCGTTTGAACATAATTAATAATTTCTTCAGAAGTCATACCTGAAAGACCAACATTTTCAACAGTTCTTCCTGTTGTAGTAAAATCTTTATCCAGTAAGTATTCACCTAACTCGATAATTGTTGCCATTCTTTCAACATTTACTCCTAACATCCTACCTAATGAAACCAATGGCACTAATCCCATAGGGATATCTTCTGTGATATAACGAGTATTAAGATTTTTCTGACCTTTTACACCTGCGTATGCTTTAGTTTTTCTAACAACATCAGTTAACGTCAATGCCTCTACATCATATTGGCGTTTATATACTTCAAAAATAGATTCTACTTTCAAACCTAAAGCTTTAGCTACATTAAGTCTTTCTTTATCCATTTCTTCAACAAAATGACCAATAGATGGAGTGATACCATCCCAATAATATAACCAGTCATGTTTAGATTCAATCATGGATGTATTTAGTAAAGTTGGAGCAGGATGCACCATAGGCTTAACATTCTCTAGGCTTATTTCCATAACATTGGAAGCAGGATATATTTGAGGTAATGCAGTATTTAACATCTTAACAACTCTTTCTGTCTCATTAGATGGAAGCGCAGCAACTTTTAATCTATTCTTAATACCTAATATATTGACATGACCTTTCTCTTTACAGCGACAAGCATAAAGAAGTGTTTCAGCATCTGCAATAACTGGATTAGCTTCACAGCCTTCTTCTAACAATACCTTTTTGAACTCAAAAGCACCAAAAGTTGAACCTGGATGTAGGAATACGATTTGATCATCTTTTAAATATGGTGCACAATTTTTAGCAATTTCCTTATGTGCCAATGCTGGAGTAACTATTGCAATTATATCTGCACCATTAAGTGCCTCAGTTATGTTTGTTGTAGCTAGTTCAAGCTTTCCAAAGCCTTGAACTACACCCTCTACTTTAATTCCTCCCTGTTTTTTTATTTCTTCAATGGTATCTAAGAAGATATCATATATCTTAACAGAAAAACCCATAATAGCTAAGTGGCCTGCCATTGCCTGACCACCATTTCCACCTCCAATAATTGACCATTTTAAACTTTTTGCATACCAAAATTGTTTGGTCACCATTATCCACCTCCATTTAAAGATTTGTTGAGTTATATAATTTATAATGATTTTGCTGTGCAACATGTGCAACCTGTTCAACAAGTTATAACCATATGTTAAGGCAAATTTTGGAATAAATCAACCAGTATTTAGAAAATTGTGAATATTAAACAAAACACATTGATAGGTTTGATAAAATAATTAGAGTTTAGAAAACACATGATTTTCAAGGAAAATTCATATGAAAGGATTATTATGTAGGCAAATGAATATAAATACAAACAAAAAGTAATTTTAAAGATGGCTAAGAGAATATTAAAAGGGAAAATAAAAAAATATTAGATCAAGGAAAACTGAAAAGTTAAATTAGTATAATATACCAAAAGTCACTAATAAAAAATGGAAAAGAAGTTAAGAATCTATTATGAAGGTACATTAATTATGTGATAGTGAGAGAAAATAGTCGTTCAAAGGTATTTAATTTTAGAAGGGACTAGGACTTTTACTATAAAGGAGAAGTCTTTTTTGAGAAAAGGTAAAAGGTGAGCTAATCCAATATGATAGATATGATTATAGAACTATAATAATGAATATTTAGCAAACTATAGGCAATGAAAATACTTGACAAATGAAAGTATATAGAATAATATTTGTATATACAAATATCGAAGGTGTGAATTCTATGACAGAAAATTTACTTAGTTGTTGCTTATATTTTACAGCTAATAAATTATCCAGAATAATAACAAAGATGGCAGAAGAAGAATTTGTAAAAACAGGAGTATCGCCAAGTTATGCATTTTTATTAATGACTGTTTATAGTAATCCAGGAATATCGCCTAAAGAAATTTCTAAGGAACTGCACATTGCTCCATCAACTATTACAAGATTTGTTGATAAATTAGAAGTTAAAGGTTTAGTAAATAGGGAATTTAAAGGTAAAAATTCTTTTATTTATTTAACACAAGAAGGAAAAGAGCTTCAAGTAGAAATCCAAAAATGTTGGAAAAGTCTATATGATAGATATTCTGAAATACTAGGTTATGAAGATGGAGATGCATTGACTTTGTTAATTAACGAAGCAGCTGGAAAATTAGAAACAAAATAAATTAGTCAAAATATAACTTGAATTTGAAGTGAAGATTCAAGTTATAAATTTGAAAAATATTTAGTTGTACATACAAATATAGACTAAAGTTACAATTAAGAAAGAATTTATACCACGTTATTAAAAAAGAAATGAGAAGGGGAATATAAAATGAAAAAGAATTTAGGTGAAGTAAATGCACTATATCCCACACCGGTTGTATTGGTGGGGACTGAAGTTGATGGAAAGGTAAATTATATTAATATAGCTCATATAGGTATTATTGATATGAACACATTATCTTTAAGTATGCATAAATCACATTATTCAAATAAAGGGATTAAGGAAAAGATGACTTTAAGTATAAATATTCCTTCCGAAGATATGGTTGTAGAAGCTGATTATGTAGGTATAGTATCTGGGATGAGAACTGATAAATCAAATGTTTTCGAAAGTTTTTACGGAGAAATAAAAGGAGCACCTATGATAAAAAAGGCACCAATAAATATGGAGTGTGAAGTTATTGATATTATTGATATGCCAAACCATGATGTGTTTTTAGTAAGGTCTAAAAATACTTATTGCAATGAAGAAATTCTTACTAATGAAAAAATAGATATGGCAAAAGTACAACCTATGCTATTTGATATGCACTTAAGAAAGTATTGGAAACTTGGAGATGCTTTTGCTGATTGTTGGAAAGTTGGGAATATGTACAAAAAATAGAATTATCTAAGATGTATCATAGAAAAAATTTAAATAGGTATTATGATTGTTAGATCAAATCATACTATTAATAAAATTATCCCTATTAGGTAGGCATTTATAGTCTAATCTAATAGGGATAATTTTATTAGTAAGGGAGAAAAAAATATAGATAAATTACTATGTGTATAAATATACTTTGTTTTTGCACATATGTAATAGTAGCGCAAATATTAATTCTGCAAGATTTTAATTCCATATATCATCCTTTATATTATTAGATAAAAAAGTGACAAAAAAATCTAGTAAAATTATGGAATTTATTGTATAATTATGATGTTTTAAGTAACGAATTGAAGAGTTTTGAAAATAGAAGGAAACATTGAAATAGTTGCTATACAAGTAAAAAATACATTGGACTATTTATCAGAAAATTCATAGAATTAAATATACTTGTGAACAAATTTTAGATTTTGTCATATGGCCCCTTTACAAGGAGTCATAAATATTGCCTACATAAAAGTTGAATGGGTTAAAGCATTAAGGAGGTGTATTATGAAATTCAATAAATTAAAATACTTAATTTTATTATGTATAGGGATTTTTTTATTGACTTGTTCTATTATTTATTTCAGTTATGAACATTATAAAAAAGATACCCTATTAAAAACGGAAAATACCTTAATAGAAAGTTCTCAAAACTATTCTGTATTCATGGAAAATATAATAGATCCATTGAAAGCCCTCGTTGAAAATACAGGAATTTTATTATCTGATTCTCATTTTAATAGTCCTAATAAAATAGAATCGATTTTTAATAAAATTATTAAGGAAGTACCTCTTATATCTGCTATGTATTTTGTGAATGAGAAAGATGGTAGTGAGATAAAAAGTAGCGGAAATGTTAACAATAAAGTTGATTTAAGAGATAGACCTTGGTATGTAAATACTAGTTTTTCAGACGAGCCTATTATAACACCAGTATATACAGATTTGAGCACTAAAAAGTCTGTCATAACTTTGTCCTATGCTATCAGAAAAAATGGTAACTTAAAAGGAGTTATTGCAGTAGATATATTTTTAGAAGATTTCTATAAAACTTTTAGCATTATTACACATAAGGAGAATGTAGTCAATTATATTGTTGATGAAAATGGAAGTATTGTTCTTCATCCTGAAGAAAAATTACTAGGCGTTTCTACGTTTCAACCTGAAAAAACCTATTTAGATCAATTTACAGATGATGAAAAAAAGAAAATGGAAGATTACATGAAAATTTGGAATGAAAATATAGAACGTTTATTTAGGTCTCCGTCAGGAAAAATATATTACAGTGGTGATTTGAAAGAAAAAGCATACGTATATTTTAACAAAATTCCTAACACACACTGGACAATCGTAAGTCGAATAGATTATGAAAAAGTGAAAACTGATAACCTTCTTTACTTAATAAAGGCTTCCAGCTTAGGATTTGTTATTTTAATAGGCATGGGAATACTTATATATTTTGTATTTACTAAAATATATGATATAGACGATTTAACAGGTGTCTATAGGAAAAATAAGCTGTTGGAAGTTTTACAAAAAGAATCTAATAGAGGGAAGAAAATTATTCTATTCATGGACATATATAATTTCTCAGCAATAAACGGAAATTACGGAAGCAAAGTGGGAAACAAGATTATTAAAGAGCTAACGAATATATTAAAAAATTATTTATATAATGATGGACTTTTGATCCACTCTAAAGCAGATGATTTTATTTTCTTATTCCACACGGAAGACTGGAACAATGCTATTCAAAAGACAGAAGTACTTAATGAAAAATTAAAAGATTTATCTATAAAAATAGATAATGTGAATATAAATATAAATGTTTTTTTAGGTTTAACAAAATTAAATCCATTAGAAATGGAAGACTTGGATACTTCTTTATTTTTAATAGAAGATACTTTAAATCAATTAAAGAAAACTAGCGAAAAGAGTTTTTTGGCGTTTCCTGACTCGCATGATCTACTTGAGATAAAAAAGCAAAGAGATAATAAAAAAGAAGAACTTATTAAAGCCATGGAGGAAGATCGAATAGTTCCATTTTTTCAACCTATATACAATATAAAGGAAGATAAGATTGAAAAATACGAAGTTCTTATGCGCATTAAGGATGGAGAAAATTATTTATCTCCATTTCCTTACATAAAAGTGGCAGAAGATAATAATTTAATAGAAAAGCTAGATTTAACAGTAATAGAAAAGGCCCTAAAATATAAGAGTGAAGTTGATCAGAAAGATGTAATTAAACTTTCCATAAATGTTTCAGGAAGAGACTTGAACGATTCAAGCTTTTTACCTAGAGTAGTTCTTTTAGCAGATGAATATAAAATAAATTACACAAATGTTGTATTTGAAATTACCGAGACACAAAATATAAAAAATTTGGACCGCTTGATTAATACAATACATTCTTTTAAGGAATTAGGATTTAAGTTTTCTATAGATGACTTTGGAACAGGATTTTCTTCTATGCAATATTTAAAGCGTATTCCAGCAGATTATTTAAAAATAGATGGGTCATTTATAAGAGATTTAAATGAAAATGAAAAGAATTTATATCTTGTAAAATCTATTGTAAGCATGGCCAAGGCGTTTGAAATGACTGCTATTGCAGAATTTGTAGAGAATGACAAAATATTAAATGTTCTAAAAGAAATAGGAATAGATTATGGACAAGGTTATCATATAGGAAAACCCTATAAATCTTTTATTTAGCTAAATAAAACATAGTTATATTATCTATGTATTAAGGTGGGAAAATAGTTAATGAATATGGGTATTTATGTGGATTGAAGATTTTCTAAGCAGTTGATATAATGAAACAAACATGACGAAAATTGTTTGATAAGGGCAAAACTGATGAAAATTAGTGACGCAAAGCTATAGGGACTAAGGTTAGAATGAAAAACTATGTCTGCCAGCTACCGAACATAGGAAGAGTCCCTGTTTCGGTATTTTCTAACGAGATGAATGGGGGAACTTTAAATGTTGAAAATGAGGAACTTTGTCAAAAATCAAGATGGTGTATCAGTGAGTATTTTTGCACTTTTGTTTATGATGTTGCTTTGTATGGTTGGTGTGGTTATAGATGGAGGTATGCTCTATGTGACAAAAACCCATCTTCAAAAAACGGCTAATGCAGCTGTTTTGTCAGGTGCACAGGAGCTAAACAATAACAATAATGAAGTTAAGTCAATTGTAAACTATATTTTAACAGCCCATAATGAACTTGAGAGTTTAGAAAAACTTGAATTTCCAGAAGATAAAAAAGTAACAATTTATTTAACTAAGGAAGTAATGACTCCCTTTTATAGATTATTTGGTGTTGAAAAGGTTCCTGTCTCAGTTAAAGCATCCGCAGCATTATTTGGTTCTACAAAGAGTTCAATATTTGATTACTTAATTTTCTCTGAAGATCCCAAAAAAACATTTTATGTTTCTGGATCAAAAAACAAATTTAATGGAAAAGTACATATTAACGGACCATCGGAAATCTCCGGTAGTGATAATCAGTTCAATGATATATATGAATATGTTGGGAAGCTTAAGAATAGTGGTGGAAATAATAAATTCCCCAATGGAAAAGAAAAATCAGTTTATATGGATATTTTGGATATAAGTAAAGATGAATATAAAGCAAATGCAACAACCGTATACAATAGAAAGAAGACCTTTTCAAATAGTAATACAAATGTAGACGGTATAATATACGTAGAAGGAGATGTTGTATTCTCTGGGGGGCATATAAGTGGAAAGGGTACAGTCTTCGCAACAGGGAATATCATATTAAGTGGATCTAACTTGAAATATAAATCTGATGATGATTCAGTTGCCTTTTATAGTTTGAAAGACATTGAAATCCCTGGTAGTGATGGAGAATTTCACGGACTTTTTTACGCGCCTAACGGAAATATTAAATTAAATGGAAGTAAAAATACTATTAAGGGATCTTTAATTGCCAAAGAATTTGAATCTATTTCCGGATCTGATTTAAACTTGGTTTACGATGGTAGATATAGGGAAACACTTTCTGAAAATCTTCAAATCAAGTTGGTCAAATAAGTTGCTCATAAATAAAGAGTGATCCAAACGTATAAATTTTTGGATCACTCTTTATTTATGGGCTTTATGAAATCTTATTGTTAATTTTTTTAATATACTCACTAAATGAGAATGCTAATTTATACTATCAATTCATTAGAAATATATGTCTGAGAATTCAATTTGTATATGTTCTTTATTGTTATTAACATGGCAGATAGCTATTTCTTTTAGAGGGTTTTCAACTAACTCTTGGTTAGGGAATTCTATGATAAATTCACTTCCATAGCCTAGTTTACTTTTTAAAGAAATTGTACCGCCTTGCAATTCAACAAAAGACTTAACAAGGGATAAGCCAATACCACTTCCCTCTTGATTCCTTGAAAGGGATTTATCAATCTGTATAAATCTGTCAAATATTATGTCTTGCTTATCTTTTGAAATACCTATTCCCGTATCCTTTACTGATATGGCTAAACTTTTTCCTTTATCTTTTAAATTTACAGATATACTTCCATTTTTATATGTAAACTTTATTGCATTAGATAAAAGATTAAGTAATATTCTTTCCATTTTATCTAGATCACATGGCATTATCTTTTCTTCCACATCCGTATCAAATATTAAATTTATATCCTTATCTTTAACATATTCTGCAACAGATAATGTAATATCTTCGATAATTTTTACAATATTGCATTTTTTAAGATTTAATTGGAAATATCCAGTATCTATTTTAGTAATATCAATTAAATTGTTGACTAGTCTTATTAGTCTATAACAATTTTGTTTCATCATATCTGAATATGTTATCATTTTATAAGTGTTATTTTTACTTGATTTTTCATTTAGAAGCAAATGAAACATTTGTATTGCCCCTAACATTACATTAAGAGGGGTTCTAAGTTCATGTGAAATATTTGTAATGAATTGTGTCTTTATCCTATCGTATTCAATTGCTTCTTTTAGCAATCGATCTTTATCTTTTACACTTTTACGTAATCTTTCGGATTGTTTCCGCTCTGTTATATCCCTTGCAACACTCAAAATCATTTGTTTGCCGTTACATGGGAAAAGAGTTGAAGCAACTTCAAGATTTACAATTGTTCCATCAAACTTAATCATTTTGTATTCACAGAAAGGAAGAAAACTCTTATTATTCTGTATTTTATTAGCTCTTTCGTTAAAGGTATCATGACAGTCTTCATAAATAAAATCTTTTATGGATTTTCCAATTAATTCTTTACTCTTTTTTGCTCCAAATAACTTCGTACCGGCTTTATTAACAAATACTACTTTAGAATTAATGTGAACAAAAACTGAATCGGGTAGAAGTTCCACTAAAAGACGATATCGTTCTTGACTTTCTTTTAATTCTAATTCTGCTCTTTTTCTTTCATTTATTTCTTCTTTTAATTTTTTTACTGTATCTTTTAAATCATTTGTTCTTTTTTCTACGGTCTTTTCTAAGTTTTGGTTAATTTCTTTAATTTTTTTATACATAATGGCATTTTCAATTGAAATTGCTGCTTGGGAAGATAAGATTTTTAATACTTCAATATGATTTTTAGTGAATACTCCAATGGATAGATTGTTTTCTAAATAACCAATTCCTATTAAATTTCCTCTACAAATCATAGGCATACAAAGAATAGACTTTGACTGTTTTTTTACTATATAAGGATCAGCAGAAAATAATTGGTCATTAGATGCATGGTCCAAAACTATATTTTCCCTTGTTTTTATGACATAATGTACAATGCTTTGGGAAATATCCTGACATTCTTCTAAGGGAATACTCTTCATTACTGATATATGCTCATTGTTCAGTTCACATTCAATAAGAAATTTACCTTCTGACTTCATTATAAAATATCCCTTTTCAGCACCTGAATTTTCTACAATAATTCTAAGGAGCCTTTCAAGTAGCTTATCTAACTCAATTTCAGTAGAAATAGTTTGAGATGCTTTGATAACAGCATTCATATCTATAAAATCATATCCATTTTCTGAGAACACTTGGACCCCTCCTTAAACCTGAATTTTTTCTAGAATATATAGTGAAAGGTTTTCCTTTTTGTCTAATGATTATATATTCTATATATTCTGTATTTTTCCTTGTAAAACTTCGAATTTTGGAAAAATTAAGGGAATTGTAGATGTAACCATTTTGTTCAAGTAGCATTGTATCAGCATTAAGAGAAGTAAATGTGGTAGTAGAATAGCCCCTGAAAATCAGCGGCTATTTTTGAAATGTATTAATAAATTGAATGATAGCAGGTCCTAAGAGAACAATAAATAAACTAGGGAAAATGAAAAAAATAAGAGGGAAAAGCATTTTGATAGGGGCCTTCATGGCCTGTTCCTCTGCCCTTTGTTTTCTTTTCTTTCGAATTTCATGGGATTGAATACGAAGGATTTTAACCATACTGATTCCAAGTTTTTCTGCTTGTAATATACTACTGATTAGAATATTCATTTCATCTAAAAGGAGCCTTTCTGTGATTTTTTTTAGGGCATCCCTTCTTGGTTTTCCTAGACGAATTTCTTCTAAACATTGGTGAAATTCACTAGCAATAACTCCGTTATTTTTAGAAATTAATTTATTTAGAGCCAAATCAAATCCAAGACCTGCTTCTAAGCTCACAGTAAGAAGGTCTACAATATCAGAAAGTTCTTTAAGGGCACGTTTACTTCTTTCTTTTGATTTTTGAGATAAATATAAATTAGGAAGAAAGCTTGCAAATATCATACTGAAAGTAACTATTAAAAAAATCATTGGGACAGAAAGACCTAAGAGGATTCCGTAAATTGCAAATAATATAGGAAATAGGATGATCAATATCATTTGAACTAAACGAAAATCCACAGGTGTCATATCAAAAGGACTGCCTGCTTGAAGGATTTTCATCTCCAATTTATCGTGCTTTTCTCCTGAAAGATTTTTTCGAAAATGCCTCTTGTATTTTTTTAATATGGGATAAAATATTCTCTTCCTAAGAGACGGTCTATTTTCCTTATCTTTAGATAACGTGCTTTCTTGCTTTTTTATTCCCTTTTTTCCATAAATAATAGAAAAAAATAGGAGGGTGAGTAAGGTAGTGCTACAGAAAAAAGTAATATATATCATGAACTACACCTCGATTATTGTAATCTTTCGTATCAAAATAAAACCAATAATTCCTGAAAATATGCCCATTCCAACCATAATGAGTCCAATCCGTTCTGTAAATAAAACAGATATATAATCTGGATTGATGAAATAGATGGCAAAACTTAAGATAATAGGGAGAAGCCCTATAATGAGCCCTGATAGCCTTCCTTGTGATGTAAGGGTCATAAGTTGGCGTTGAATGGCATTTCGATCACGAATGGTCTGTATAATAATATCTAGTACAGTAGCCAAGTTTCCTCCAACTTGCCTTTGAATCAAGATAGCTTGAATCATAAGTTCAAGATCTCCACTAGGCATTCTTTCTTGAAGATTGTATAAGGCCTCTTCAATACTTCCACCATACTGCATTTCTTTTAGTAGAAGACTGATTTCCTCTTTTATAGGAGAATCTGATTCTTCTACAACAGATTTTAATGATTGAGGAAAACTAAAACCTGCTCTTAAGGAACCGACAATAATGGTAATCATATCAGGAAGACCTTCATTGAATTTTAAGAGACGTTCATGAACTTTTCTTTTTATGAGTAATTTTGGAAAAATATATCCCAAAAATCCTCCTATTATAAAAAACAAAATATTTTTTGAAAAAATATATAATAAACTTCCAAAGAACACACCAGCCATCCACCTGAAGAAAACAAATTCTTCTGGACTTAAGGGAACACCAGCTCTATTTAATATGGTTTCTAGCTTTTCAGTAGATTTTATGGAAGGAAGTTGCTTTTTAAATTTTTGATTCATTAATTGCATTTGTACCAGTAGATTAAAATTTTTCTTTTCTAATATTTTCTCATTATCACTTAATAAATAATGTTGAACTCTTTTTTCAAAGCGTCTTTGAGAAAAAGATAATGTATTGAGAATTATTGCAAAAATAATCAATGATGTAATCAAGAAGAATGAAAGAATTACCCATTTCATAGATTCCAATCCTCCTCTTCCATAAATACGCTTGTTGGTATATGAATACCACTAGTTGTGAGAGTTTCATAGAATTTAGGACGAATTCCAGTAGGGACTAATTTTCCAATGATTTTTCCCTGATCATCTACTCCCTGTTGCTTGAAAACAAAGATATCTTGAAGTACAATCACATCTCCTTCAAGACCTTGAATTTCTGTAATATTAGTGATTTTTCTCGATCCATCCTTTAGTCTTGACTGCTGAACTATTAAGTCAATGGCACTGCCAATCTGTTCTCTTATGGCTTTTATAGGAAGTTCCATTCCAGCCATTAAGACCATTGTTTCTAAACGAGAGATCATGTCTCTAGGACTATTAGAGTGCCCTGTAGCTAATGAACCATCATGCCCTGTGTTCATTGCTTGAAGCATATCCAGTGCCTCTCCACCGCGGACTTCTCCTACAACAACTCTCTCAGGTCTCATACGTAATGAATTTCGAACTAAATCACGGATGGTAATAGCACCTTTTCCTTCTATATTGGGAGGACGAGATTCTAAAGATACTACATGATCCTGCCAAAGCTGAAGTTCAGCTGCATCTTCTATGGTAATAATTCTTTCATCGTTAGGAATGAAAGAAGAAAGGACGTTTAGGGTTGTTGTTTTTCCAGATCCTGTCCCTCCACTGATAAAGATATTGAGCCTTGCCTTTACACAAGCCTCTAAAAATATTGCCATCTCCCTTGTAAGGGTACCAAAACCAATCAAATTCTCTATTGTAAAAGGGTCCTTTGAAAATTTACGAATGGTTATGGTTGGTCCATTTAATGCTAGAGGAGGAATGATTGCATTTACACGAGAGCCATCAGGTAGTCTCGCATCAACCATAGGACTGCTTTCATCGATTCGGCGTCCTAGGGGGGCAACAATTTTTTCAATAATATGCATTACATGGTCGTTGTCTTGAAATCTTATATTCGTTAGTTCTAATTTTCCCTTTCTTTCGGCATATACCATAGAAGGGCCATTTACCATAACCTCTGTAACCTCTGGGTCTAATAATAAAGGATTAATTGGACCGTAGCCTATGAGATTATTAACTAACTCATCTACAATTTTTTTTCTATCAACCATTCCCAAAAGTGTTTCATCTTCTTTAATGATTTCAACAGCCATTTCATCAATTCTTTCAATGATGTTTTCTATTGAATCCTTTTTCATCTCTCTTAGGACCTGTTTATGGAGCTGTTTTTTTAATTCTTGATTTTTATCTGTAGGTTGAATTGGTTCTTTTTTTTGTTTATTAGGAGCATTTATTTCATTAGGAGTAGGTATGACCTTTTGATTTATCTCCTCTTTCTTCTCTATTGAAGGAGGAGAGGTACTATCCTGGTTTTTGTTTTTTAATTTTGCTAGAAGACTCATCTATATCTCTCCTTTATGATTCTGTTGAAAGAAGGTCAGCAATATGAAAAATAGCTTTTGTAATATCTTTTCTTCGATAATGCATGACAAAGGGCATTCCTATATTAATAGATCTTGATACAATTTCAAAATTATTAGGAATATAATGTAGTGATTCTTTCTCTAAGATTTTAGGAACATCCTTTGATTTTAAAAGACTTTTCATAGTAGAGCGATTAACCACAATCTTTACTTTTTCACCTAAATTTAAAGCGTCAAATATGGACAACATAGATTTTGTATTTTTTAATGAAGTCATTTCTAAATCGGTTATAAGGAGAATTTCATCTGCTTTCTCAATGAAATATAGGTTATGCTCAGGAAGTCCTGCATTTGTATCTATAAGTAAATAATCACAACTATCTAATAAAAGACTACAAACCTTATTAAGAGACTCAGAAGTAATCAAATCAGCATATTCTGGACTAGGAGGTGAAGGTAATATTTTCACACCACTTTCATGACTACTAAGATAAGAGGTAAGAAGGTTTTTATTTAAGTCACCTATCTGATCTACTGCATCTTTTATTGTGAATTTAGGTTTAAGGTCCATGACCAAATGAATATTTCCAAACTGAAAGCAGCTATCTAAAATGACCGTCTTAAATTTTTTCTTAGATAGGGCAACGGAAAGATTGGTTGTGAGTACGGTTTTTCCTACGCCTCCCTTAGCACTGCAAATGACGATCATTTTACCTCGTTTTGTCGTGGCGTTTTGATTTCCTATCATGAGATCCTCCTTTACTTAAGTTTACTATAAAGAACCAGATGAATATTTCCTCTTTCTTGAGTATTGACTAATCTTACAGCATCATTCTGTCTTAATTCTAAGGTGACAGCGCTATACTCCACATAAGGATTTTCTTTTGTTGATTCAACCATTTTTCTGCCAACAGCTAAAACACGCACCTGCTGAAGGATTAGCTCTGTTCGAACAACCTTTTCTTTGTTGGATTCTTCTATTTCTTCACTAAAAACTACATCTACTAAATCTCCTGGTTCGATTAAATTTGTAACAGATTGAACCATATTCACACCTACAGATACAGCCCTATAACCTTTTCTAATTTTTCTGGAAACAAACTGTGTTTCTTCAGCCTGGTTTTGAAGTCGGTGTTTTAGAATCGGTTCTCCCTTTATTATGTTAGCTGTTGCTATTTGATTTTCTATTTCTGAAAGATTCTTTGCTGTTTGTGGATGGATACTTTTTTCATGAACCTGCTTTAGGATGACCATGGATTTTGATATTTTCTGATTTTTGCGGATATCTTGTTTTGCAACAAGGATAGTTGCCATTTTACTATTAGATAACTTTTCTTCTTTGAGTGTCTCCATATAGTTATAGAATAAAAATGTTGTAATAAGTCCCATGATAATTGCAAGTACTAGCATTAACTTTGATTTCATATTTTCACCTACTTTACTAGTTTGATAGGGTATGAATAATGTTTAAAATTTAAATTTTTCAGGGTAGCCTGTTTCCAAATAATTTTATTCATCATTTATATCACCTTATTCTATACGAATTGTAGAATCGGTAATCACTTTGTAAGGAGATGGGAATAGGGTTGCAAAGAAAGGGGTAACATATGTAACAGGATATTCCAGGGTAACTGTAATATAATCTCCTGATTTTCTTTGTGACTCACTAGGGGAGATTTGAATCAGAAGAAGATCTACATCTCCCACATTGAAATTACTTTGAGCAAAAGTTATAATTTCTGTATCTGATTCTCCAAGGCCGCCTATCCGTACTGATTCTTGAGTGATTAAATTGAGATGCATATATGTATACATTACCCTTCCAAAATCCAAAATGCCACATAATAAAAGCAATAAAATAGGTAAAATCAATGCAAATTCAACAAGAGATTGACCATTTTCCTTTTTTAACATAATAGCAATCCCCCTCCTAAAAGGAGATTTATCATAGCTCCTGCTGCAATGGCTGTACCGTATGGATAGGTGTTGGAAAGGTCATCGTTATTGATCAATAAATGTAATTTTATGCCATATTTCAAGCTGAAAATATAGTAATATATAGATTTAAGGGTAGCATGGAGTCGTTTTTGGAAAATCAGCATTATGAGTGCCATGAGTCCTCCTGCAAGTGCCATATATATGCTTGTGTAAAATACAAAGGAAGGACCTTTCAAAGCACCAATTAATGCAAGTAGCTTTACATCTCCAGCTCCCATTCCACCTAAAAGATAAGGCCCCAAAAGGATTAAAAAACCAACAAGAAAGCCAGTAAAGGAAGAATATAAGCTGTTAGGTCCATCTAATAGAATATGAGATAAAAAGGCAATCATAAGGCTTGGAAAGATTACTTTGTTATATATTTTTCGTTCTTTTATATCTGTAACAACACAGATAATTAAAATTATGACTAATAAAAGATCAAACCACATACTATCACCTCTCTTTCAGAATATTGAAAAAAATGGCCCTACATTTTAATGTGGGGCCGTTATCTATACGCCAATACCTTTTATGTAAATATTAAGACTCTGTAGATGTAGGTTTTTCAACTTTCTCTAGTGTATCTTTAAACATATTTTCAATGCTAGTACCGAATAAACCAATAACTGCAAGAACTGCAACTGCGATTACTCCTAATATAAGACCGTATTCTGTCATACCTTGACCTTTTTCTTCAGTGATTAAACCTTTTAATTTTTTTAACATGTGTATCACTCCTTTTTTACATTTGTTTTTTACTCAATTGAATAGTGTTTCCCAATTTTGTTTGGTTTTTTTCAATTTTTCCAGCTGGAAGTTCAATGATTTCCATCGTATGAGGATGGACTTTTCCAATTCTTCCAGGCTGTACATTTTCTTCTATTGCTACAACTTTTCCAAAAGAATCAAGATGTAACACATCAATGCTGTAACGCATGAAAAAGGTGTGAATACCTCGGCAGGGTTGAATATAAAGCGCACAATCAGAAGGTAGATTTTTTGAAAACATGAGTCCTTTTAATCTTTTGAAGAAAGTATTTGCCATATGAACCTTTTCTGCTAAAACCTGACCATTATCTAGATTAATGAGCTTCAATAAAATTCACCTCCCATATAAAAATAACCCTGCCTTTACCGTAAGGAAAGACAGGGTTATGATAACCAAATAGTAAGTGCCTATCCACCTTCGGTAACTGGCTGGCATAGTGTAAGATACACCTTAGCCCCTATAGCTTTGCGTCACTGGATTTCACCAGTTTTGCCATTATCGAGTTTTTGTTGCACTTGATTCTTATTTAAATTTTATAATCAAACTAACTATACAACAATAGGTCTTTGGACCTGCTTGCGACAAATTTAGACTTTGAAATGAATTTAAAAGTGATACTTGTAGAGGGCTGATAAATAGTAAAATAGCTTTTGAGAGAAGGATTAACCACTTAAATTAAAACTTAAAAACATAGGGTAAAGTAATTTTTTACAATAAAGTAAAAAAATGTAAAAAATAATAAATACTATTACAATAATACATAAAATTTTTTTCAAAAACGTATCATTGGATACGTAAATTTTATGTATCTTATACTATAATGAGAATAAATATCAAAAGAAAAAGGAAATCATTGCTAAAACGGAAGTGACCATTATATTACAAAAGGAGAAATATTATGTATAGTTTAGGAATTGATATTGGATATGCTTCTATAAAGCTAGTAATTATAAATGAAAAAAATGAAATAAAAGAAACAAGATATATTCTCCATAAGGGAGATATGGGTACAGTATTATTAAAAGCACTTGAAGAAGTGGGAGAATTATATGGTAAGGATAATATTAGCCATATTGGACTTACAGGTGAAGGAGCAAAGAGATTTGAAAAATTAAATAAAGACCTTTGGTTTAACGAAGTCTATTGTTTAGTTGAAGGAAGCCTAGGAATAAACGAAAATATAGGCTCTATTATAGAAATTGGAGCACAGAGTGCAAAATATATATATGATGTGTCAAATAGGGATAAATCAAGAATTGGATTTGCTATGAATTCAAGTTGTTCAGCAGGAACAGGGTCATTTCTAGAAGAACAGGTATCTCGTTTAGGTCTTAAGTTAGAAGATTATTCTGAGTATATAAAAAAAGCCACTTCTATTCCTAGAATTGCAGGCAGATGTAGTGTGTTTGCAAAGACAGATATTATCCATCACCAACAAGAGGGAATAAAGACAGAGGATATGTTGTTAGGATTGGCTTATGCCCTAGTAAGAAATTATAAGGGTAGTGTTATTAAAAAGACTCCAATTAAGAAACCCATTATCTTTGCAGGAGGAGTAGGACATAACGAGGGAATTATTCAGGCTCTTAAGGATATTTTAGATCTTGAAGAAGGTGACCTTATTATTCCAAAAGAGTTTCCTGTATTTGGAGCCCTAGGTGCAGCAATAAATGTAAAAGAAAAGGGTCCTACAGTGACCTTAGATGAATTAATTAAATTTCTAGTAAAAGAAGGTGAGAATCCATCCTTTAGGAAGATGGGAAATGACTTTAATCAAAAACCATTACACTTACGTGGTAAGAGAGAGATTTTAAATAAACATAGGTGTAAGACTATAGGAAAAGATGAAAAAGTAGATGCGTATTTAGGAATTGATATTGGCTCTACTAGTACAAACCTAGTTTTAATGGATGAAGAAAATGAAATAATTACTTATAGATATTTAAGAACCCTAGGTGACTCTCTTAATGCAGTACAAAAAGGATTAGGATCCATATATGAAGAATTTGGTGACCGTGTAACCATAAAAGGCATGGGAACTACAGGATCTGGTAGATATTTAGTAGGGAAGAAGGCAGGATCAGATGTGATTGTAAATGAGATTACAGCCCAAGCTAAGGCAGCCATAACTATAGATCCAGAAGTAGATACCATCTTTGAAATTGGAGGTCAGGATTCAAAATATATTCAGATTGAAAAGGGCGTTGTTGTAGATTTTGAAATGAACAAAATCTGTGCTGCTGGAACTGGATCATTCATTGAAGAGCAGGCAAAGAAATTAGATATTGCCATAGAAGACTATGGAGATTTAGCACTGAAAAGTGACAACCCTATATATTTAGGGGAGAGGTGTACAGTATTCATAGAAGGGAACATTGCTAATGCATTGGCTGAGGGTGCAAAGAAGGAAGATATAGCTTCAGGACTTAGTTATTCCATTGTAAATAACTATTTAAATAGGGTTGTGGGAACAAAGAAGGTTGGGAAAAAAATATTTTTCCAAGGTGGAGTAACTAACAATCAAGCCGTAGTAAATGCATTTGAATCTGTACTAGGAAAGGAAATAAAGGTTCCTCCTTTCTTTAGTGTTACAGGGGCATATGGTGTGGCCATTTTAACTAAGGAAAAGATGAAAGGTCAATCAACAAACTTCAAGGGATGGTATCTTGATCAAAATGTGAAAGATGAATCACTAGAAGTAAGTCCTAAGGAAAAGCATAGTTGGATTGAAGAAAAGATGGAAAAACTATTCTTAAAAGGATACACGGGAAAAATTGATCCTTCTAAGAAGACAATAGGGATTCCAAGGGTCCTATTTTTACACAAATTATTTACAATGTTTAATGTGTTCTTTAAGGAGTTAGGATTTAATGTTATTCTTTCCGATCAAACTAATTCGCATATTGTAGGATTGATTCAAGTCTATTCCTTAGATGAAACTTGTTATCCAATTAAACTTATTAATGGTCACGTGGCTTCATTACTAGACAAGGGTGTTGATTATATATTCCTGCCTAGTCTATATACTATGAAGCATGCAAATTCAAAGACTAGGGAGGATTATTCTTGTACATTTATGCAGACAATTCCCCAAATGGTG
This sequence comes from Anaeromicrobium sediminis, assembly GCF_002270055.1. Taxonomy (NCBI): domain Bacteria; kingdom Bacillati; phylum Bacillota; class Clostridia; order Peptostreptococcales; family Thermotaleaceae; genus Anaeromicrobium; species Anaeromicrobium sediminis. Next base: position 55,214 of record NZ_NIBG01000016.1, read on the forward strand.
AATTCTGTCATGGACCTAGAAAATAAGGGTATAGAATTACTTGCACCTGCCCTTTCATTTAAATTTGGTAAGAAATATATGGCTAAAACATTAATGGATATGGGTGCCCAATTAGGAAAAGGAAAGATAAAGACAATAAGTGCATTACAAAAGGGAATGGGAAGACTTATGGAATATGAAAATGAAGTTGAAAAATTAGGTAAAGATATTATAGATAATTTAAAACCTGATGAAAAGGCCTTTGTTATCATTACAAGAACATACAATATTGTGGATAAGGGACTTAACATGGGAATTCCACAAAAGTTAAGAGAAATGGGTTATAAAGTGTTGAATCTATCCAATCTTCCAGCCCATGATCATGATATATCTAAGGAATATCCTAATATGTATTGGCCCTTTGGTCAACATATCATATCAGGAACTCAGATTGTAAAACAAAATCCTAACCTATATGCCATATACTTATCAAACCACGGATGCGGGCCAGATAGTATGATAGCCCATTACGTTAAGGATGAAATGAAGGGCAAACCATATTTACACATAGAAGTTGATGAACATGAATCTAGTGTGGGTGTAATCACTCGGCTAGAGGCCTTTGTAAACAGTATAGATGGAATAACATCTTCAGGGGAAGAAATTCTTCCAATTGAAAAATATTCTAAGGTTGTTAAGCATAAAAATGTAAATATTGGCTCAAATAGTCAAGGAGTAGGAAAACTATATATACCTTATTTATTTCCCTATGGATGTATATATAAAGAGATTTTTAAGAATAAGAGAATTGATGCAGAAGTTCTGCCTATGACAAATGAGGCTTCTCTCAAAATTGGGAAATCATATTCCATGTCTAAGGAATATTTATCATGCTTAGGGTTAATTGGAGATGTGATGAGCAATATTGATGAAATTAGATCTAATAAGGGGAGTATATATATACCAAAAACTGAGGGAAGTGAAGTCTTTGGTCAATACAATCGTCTTCTACGTCAAAAGTTAGATGAGGCCAATTATGAAGACGTGAAGATTGTTTCCCCATTTATGGAAGACATGTTAATAGATGAAACTCACTATGGAATAGATATGGGTCTAGGTACCATTGCAGGTGACTTGGTGATGACATCGCATATAGAGGTTCGACAAGAATATTTAGATAAAGTATGTGATCTTATTAAAAGAGGTAAATTAAATGAACAGAATTTAAAGGAAATGGCTAAGGATATATATGAAGATTTAAAGAAAAGGAATTATTTAAAAAGAGTGTTGGCCCTAGGAGAAGTTAATATTCTCTTCCAACCATTTCTTAATGAATATAGATTAAAAAAGATAGAAGAGGAACATATAAAGATAATATACCAACCTTTAGGAGAACTATTGTGGATGAGATGGAATGACTATTTTATTAAGGAGAAGAAGAAAAATAAGAGTATGAAAAAACACCTATATGAGTTACAAAACATAATGGGTGAGCTGCATCATATATTATGTGAACATAGTCCATACGATAAGGATTTAGGCGAGTTTGTAAATGGGGCAGATAGTAAATTAAAACTATATGCAGGAGGAGATGGAAGATACAGATTTACTAAATTATATCGCCATCCTGAAAATATTAACGGTATTATGACTATTGGTTCCATGTATGAAAATACGGCTACCATATTGAACATATTACAAAAGAATTTTGAAAATGAGGAAATACCACCAATAATTAATCTAGATTTTGATGGAACTAAGCATAATACTATGGAAACTAAAATAAATACTTTTATACACTATATATAATAATTAAGGAGGAATTGTAATGGAAAAAAGAAAGTTTATAAAAAATATACCCTTTGAAGAGGCATTAGTTATGAAGGAGTTAGTGACTTATGAAGAGGGAAGAGTTGTAAGTAGAACATTAGTACAAAGGGATAATTTAACTATGACTTTATTTGCTTTTGATAAGGGCGAGGGAATAAGTACTCACTCTGCACCAGGAGATGCTATGGTATATATATTAGATGGTAAGGTAGAAATAAGTATTGGAGACAATCCGAAACTATTATTAGAGGCTGGACAGACTACAGTAATGCCTGCTGATATACCTCATGGTTTAGAGGCCGTTGAGAATTTCAAGATGTTACTAATTTTAGTGAAGTAATTATGAAGACTAGTAGGGTTTAAATTATTTAAAATTGAAAAAATAAACGTTAGATGTGAAAAGGCAATGGATTTTATAAGTTATCCATTGCCTTTTTTAACACATTTAAATCTTTTATTGTTATGGAATGGGAATCATAGTTAATAAGATTATCTTTTCTCATCTTATTTAACTCCCTAGATAGGGAAGTCCTTTGAACTCCCAATATTTCAGCTAACTCCTTTTTAGTCATATTTAACTGGATAGTATTAGACTTTTGAGTGTGGTACTCACAATTTAAAAAATCTATTATGGATTCCCTTAAGGATTTCATAGATATGGATTTTATCTTATTTGTTAATATGAAAGTTTTATCAGATACACATTTTAAAAACTCAATTAAAAACCTTTTATTATCTTGACAAAGATCTAATAGAAAATCCTTTTGAATATGTAATATAACCGTATCTAATTTTGCAAGTATACTCATAGGATAAGTATTGTTATTTCCAAATAATAAGTTAGAACCAATAGATTCTCCCACATGAAACTCTGCTATAGTAAGTACATTTCCATTTTCATCAATTCTTTGAACTATTATTTGACCTTGTAAAACCACATCTAGGGTAGAACATTCTTCACTTTCCACATGGATTATACTGTTTTTATTATACTCACAAATCCTGTGACTATTTTTATTAAATATGTCTATAAGCTCTTCTTTAGAAAAATCTTTAAACAGGTTATGTAGTTGTAAGATATGTATATAATTTGATAACTCCATAAAATTTTCTCCCATATATATAAATTAGTTACCATGGTAACTGCTAAAATATATTTTAAATTATATTATATAATTAACAATATTTAAAGGAGGAAGAAAACCATGTTAGAAAAGGTTTATGAATATAAGATGTTAAATGAAAAGATAATTGAAAGGATAATAGATGATGAGAATGTGGCACTAAATCATATGATACTTACAAAGGGAACAGGACTGCCTGAGCATTACTCAAATTCTAATGTATATATGATAATTATAAGAGGGACAATGACTATTCAACTAGGAGATGAAGAGGCACGCACATATGAAGCTGGAAAGCTTTTAAATATTCCCTACAATGTGAAGATGAATGTGAAAAATTTTGACGATGGAGTTTTAGAGTTCTTTGTAGTAAAGGCTCCAAATCCTAAAAATTATAAAAGTGAATAGATTAATATAAAAAAGATAAATCTTAATATTTTCTTTATATTTTTCTGATATGATATAAAATATCCCCTATTATTATAATAGGGGATATTTTAATGTATGAGTATAGACTTTATAATAGAGTTAAAGAAAGATATTACGGGCAATATTATATGAGTACTGATAGATTGTAAATATGGGAGAGATATGAATGAAGAATATACTGATTGTGGATGATGAAATTAAAATTACAGAGCTATTAGAGGCCTTTTTAAAAGTAGAGGGTTATAATATTTATAAGGCCTATGAGGGAAAGGGTGCCTTAGATATATTTGAAAGGGAAGAAATTCACCTTATAATATTGGATCTGATGCTTCCAATAATCAGTGGAGAAGACATATGTAAAAAGATTAGGGCTAAATCTGATGTTCCCATAATTATGCTTACAGCAAAGGTTGATGAAGAAAATAAAATAGAAGGTCTAAGTATAGGAGCCGATGATTATATAACAAAGCCCTTTAGTGCAAGGGAACTTGTAAGTAGGGTGGCAGCTATTATGAGAAGAGCTTATAAGGAAGATAATCCACAGGCTCAGAAGTTTGCATTTAATGATGGGGATTTAGAGGTGGATATGAAGTTATTAACTGTAATGAAAAAGGGAATGAAAATTAAGTTTACACCAAATGAATTTAAAATACTAAAAATATTAATTTCTAATAGAGGTACAATTTTATCTAGGGATACTCTTGTGGAAAAGGCATTTGGGATCGATTTTGATGGTATTGATAGAACTGTGGATGTTCACATAAAGAATATAAGACATAAGATAGAGGACAATCCTAAGGAGCCACAGTATATTGAAACGGTTTATGGCATGGGATATAAATTTAATTTTTAGGGGTGGAGTATGGAGATAAAACTTATAAATAAATTAATAATTAGTTTTTTAATCGTAATATTACTATCTACTGTTTTGGGTCTTGCCATAAGTAATTATAAAATAGATAAGAATTTTGAGAAGTACTTAGAAGATAAAAAAAATAAAACTGTTGCTACTGTTGTTGATATTGTAGAGAATAATTGTGATGAAGAGACTGCTATAGAGCGTTCACAGGATATAGAGCTACTTGCTAAAAGTGAACAATTGTATATTAGGGTGGAAGATTTAGATGGAAAGATTACCTTTGAAACAAAGAAGAACTATGTAAATGCTATGAAGGATGAATCAACTATGGATTCTAATGATATGATACAAAAGACCTTTGATCCTAAATATTACAAGGAAGAAAAATATGAATTAGTAAAGTATAATAGAAAAATCGGGAATGTGATTATAGGATACTATGGTTTAGATAATTGTACTAGTCGTGATTTACAGATGAAGGATACCATAACTAATACTTTAATAGAAACGGCCCTTGGGACATTAATGATAGGAATAATAATAAGTATATTTTTAGCAAGACACTTTTCTATCCCTTTAAAAAATATGACTAAAACTACAAATGAAATTAGAAAGGGAAATTTAGATGTATGTTTAGATGAAAAGAGTAGCACCTATGAGATAAATGAATTGTCTAATGCAATTAAATATCTAGTAAAGAGTCTTGAGAATAAGGATATGCTTAGGAAAAGACTTGCATCTGATATGTCCCACGAAATTAGAACTCCTCTAATGACTTTACAAAATACCATGGAGGCATTTTTATATGGAGTCTGGGAGCCTACAAAGGAAAGGCTTGAAAGTTGTTATGAGGAGACCATAAGACTTTCCAAATTAGTGGATAGACTTAAGGACATAAATAAATTAGAAGAGGAAAGTATAAAGTTAAATATGAAGGAGTTTAATATTACAGATGAACTAAATCAGCTATTAGAGTTATTTAGACCCCAATATGAAAATAAAAATATTAATCTGATTTTTAAATCTGATGGAGACATATTAATAAATTCTGACAAGGATAAAATAAAGCAAGTTATAGTTAACTTACTTAATAATGCTTATAACTATACAGATAAAAATGGTAAAGTGGAAGTGACACTAGAAAAAAGGGACAAGAATATAGTCATAGCTGTTAAGGATAATGGTATAGGTATATCTAAAGATGACTTACCATTCATATTTGAAAGGTTTTATAGAATTGATGAGACTAGGAACAGAAAAACAGGAGGCATGGGAATCGGGCTAACTATATCAGAAGCACTAGTTAATGCCCTTGGTGGTACTATTAATGCTGAAAGTAAATTAGGTGAAGGGTCTATATTTATTGTAAGGCTACCAATTAAAAATTAACTTTCATGTTTATTAGACTATTAAAGGGTATATATTAAATAAAATATTATCCTATTAATATATCTTTATATTTTCTTTACAATGTTTTGTTAAAATATAGGAGAACCCAAAAAATATTAGATAAGGGTTAATATATGGTTTAGGAGGAACGTATATGGGATTATTAGGAGATGTTTCATTATCCATAGCCTTTGGGGCTGGATTTTTATCTTTTTTCTCACCCTGCATACTTCCATTAATACCAGTGTACATCATGTATATTACTGGTATCAGCATGGAAAATGAGCTAGAGGAAAGAAAACTTTATGTACTAAAGAGAACTATTGGTTTTGTCATAGGATTTACAATTATATTCATGATAATGGGTACATCTGCTAGCTTTATAGGAAAAATATTTGTAAGGAATAAAATACTTTTTTCTAAAGTAAGTGGATTGTTAACTATAATATTTGGATTAAAGATGATGGGTATTTTAAAACTTAACTTTTTAAGTATGGAAAAGAAATTTAAAGCCCCACAAAAGATTACTAATTGGTTTAGTGCAATTTTAGTGGGAATGGCCTTTGCCGCTGGATGGACACCATGTTTTGGCCCAGTTTTGGCATCTATTCTTATTTATGCAGGAGGAACGGCTACTGTTTCAAAGGGAGTTTATCTATTAGGTATGTACTCTTTAGGAATGGCCATCCCTTTCCTTGCAACGGCCCTGTTTAGTAATTATTTAAGTAAATTTATGTCCAGGGCAGAAAAGTTTGCAGTATATATTCCTAAAATTAGTGGCTTTATGATGGTGGTATTTGGAATATTAGTTTATTTTAATCTAGTTGTTAATATAAGTAGATTATTAATATAAGGGGGAGGAAAAGAATGACTAAGAGAAATATTATTATAGTAATTCTAGCCATTGGATTAGTGGTAGGATTATACTATGGAACGAAGGTGGAAACAAGTCCAGAGAAAACTAATACTGCACAAGAGGAAAATGTAGAAAAAGCTCCTGAAGAAAAGGCTGATGAAAAACCTAGCGCAGAAGAGGAATTAGCCGTTGGTAAACCAGCACCAAAATTTACTCTTAAGGATTTAAATGGAAAAGACGTGTCCCTTAGTGATTATAAAGGCAAGATAGTCTTAATAAATTTCTGGGCCACATGGTGTGCTTATTGTGATATGGAAATGCCTGATTTAGAAAAGCTGAATAAGGAAAATGATGACCTGGTAGTGTTAGCTGTTAATGTACGTGAAGGTAAAGATATTGTTGAGAAGTATATTAAAGAGGGTAAATACACATTCCCTGTTGCACTTGATGAAAGTGGAGATGTATCAGCTAAATATTTAGTTAGTGCGTTCCCTACAACTTACTTTGTAGACAAAGAGGGACTGTTATTAGGAGCAGTACCAGGAATGATGACAGCTGCCCAAATGGATGAAATAGTTGGAAATATACGAGCGGAGATTGAGAAGTAAGATGAGCCCATTTTTCTTCTCTTATAAATCAATAACTATAACATGGTTTATGTTTATAACTACGGTAGCTATTTTCATAAGTTATTTTATAGCAGGCTCATTAGCTAAGGAACATGAGCAAGATAAAAATAAAATAGAAGACATATTCATGATTACATTAGTCAGTGGACTTATTGGAGCTAGACTTACCTATGTACTAATGAACATGGACTTATATAGGGAGAATATGTTTGACATATTAAAAATGTCCCATTACAATCTTTCATTCATGGGAGGAATAATAGTAGGATTAGTGATATTAGGAATTTGTTCTTTAAAATATAAAATTCCATTAGAAAAATTATTAAGAATTTTTATCACACCCTTTTATTTTTCCATGGCCATAGGAGTATGGACATTCATGTTTGATAAACTTTCTTTGCCTTTAAATCATATGAAAAATGGCCAAAGGGGAATTTTATATTTATCTATCATGTTTATAATTGGTATCATAATAGAATTGAATTTACCAAAGAAAAGTAATTATAAGTTTGTATCAAGTATAATAGCTTGTTTACTAATACTTTTATATTATAAAATATTATAGATTATATATTAAGGCTAAGATTCTTATGAAATATGAAAGGCTACTATGAAAATACAAAAAGACAATGGAATTTATAATTAAATCCATTGTCTTTTAAATTTTTGCCAGCTTTAATTAGCATAAGAAAATATGAACAAATATTGCAGAAATATGCAGAATTATGACATAATTATAATATAAGAAATAAATGAAATTTATTTATCATATTTAAAAGAGCTAAATAGTTAGTGGGACGGAGAGATATTATGAAATCAAAATTTTTATATATTTTACCTATATTCATCTTATGCATATTCATATTTATACTGGGAAACATCCATGCAGAAGAATCACAGTCTAAGTATAATATAAAAGAAATACGAGTTATTGCAGATGAAGACTTTCCTCCATATATTTTTAGGGATGAAAAGGGAAATTTAAAGGGCATACTTGTGGATCAGTGGGGTCTGTGGAGCAGGAAAACTGGAATTGAAGTAAAGATACATGCTATGAATTGGAAACGTGCACAAAGGCTCATGAGAGAAGGACAGTATGATGTTATAGATACTATATTTAAGAATGAAGAGAGAAAAAAGATTTATTATTTTTCAAATCCATATGCAGATATTGAAGTATCAATATTTTTTAATAAAAATATATCAGGAATAACGGATATTAAGTCTTTAAAGGGTCTTAAGATTGGGATAAAAAAGGCAGATAGTAATATTAGTCTATTAGAAGAAGAGGGGATTACTGAATATGTAGAATTTGATACCTATGAATCCATTATAAAGGCTGCCAAAAACAATGAAATTAATGCTTTTATAATGGGAAAGCCTGCAGGGATGTACTATATGTATAAGTATAATATGCAGAGGGATTTTAGATATACTCACCCCCAACATATAGGAAATTTTCACCGAGCTGTGAAAAAAGAGGATATACATATTTTAAATGCTATTAATGAGGGCTTTTCTCAAATAAATAAATTGGAGTACGAACAAATCTATAATAAGTGGTTTGGATTTGAATATAGGAGTCCAGAACTTGTTCTTTATATAAAGCTTTTTATTAGTGGCGTTTTAATTATAGGATTTGTTTTAATTATTTGGAGTATTACATTGAAAAAAGCAGTTGAAGAAAAGACGTTAGAGCTTACAAACACTGTAGATAAGCTTCAGAGAAGTGAAAATCGAATCAATGCCATTTTTAAAGCGTTGCCGGATTTATTTTTCATACTAAACCGTAAAGGTATTTTTATTGATTATCAGGTAAATGATCCTAAAAAATTAGAGTATGGACCAGAGAAATTTTTAGGTAAATCCGTTTCACAAGTATTTCATAAGGACCTTGCACAAAAACTTATGGTTCCTATAAAAGAGAGCATTAGGTCAGGCAATACTCAAATGGTAGAATATACATTAGGACAAGGAGAAGATATACAATATTTTGAAGCAAGGATTATAAAATATGATAGGGACGAGGCCCTTGCTATCATTAGAGATATAACAGAAAGGAAGCTTTCTGATATGAAGATATATAATATGAGCATAAGGGATGCCATGACGGGACTTTATAATAGAAACTATTTTGAAAGAGAAATGGAAATAAGAAATGGTCAGAATAATTTAAATCAATCTGTAATAATATGTGATCTAGATGGATTAAAGTTTATAAATGATACTTTAGGACATGCAACTGGAGATGAATATTTAAGAATAGCTACAGACATTATAAAATTTTGCTTTGAAAAGAAAAATACTGTAATAGCTAGGATTGGTGGGGACGAGTTTGGAATCTTAATGAAGGATATATCGGAAGAGGATGTACTGAAGACAAAATATAAACTAAAAGAATTGTTAGAAGACATTAATAGGAACAAGGTAATCCCTATAAGCATTTCCTTTGGATATTCTATTTCACAGGGGAATAAGAGGGATTTAAAAGAAATGTTTAAGGAAGCAGATACCTTTATGTATAAGGAAAAACTTCACCATAAGCAAAGTTCAAAGAGCGATCTTGTGAATGTTCTTATGAAAATGCTTGAAACAAGGGATTTTATTACGGAAGGTCATTGTGATAGACTTCAAATACTGTCAGCAAAGCTTGCTAAGGCAGTTGGTATGACAGACAGTAAAATTCAAGATATTTTACTTTTTTCTAAATTTCATGATATAGGTAAAATTGGTGTTTCAGATAGGGTGCTTTTTAAGCCAGGAAAACTCACAGAAGAAGAATTTGAAGAAATGAAGAGACATACTGAAATCGGTTATAGAATTGCTCAATCTTGTCCAGATATTGCACATCTAGCTGATTGGATATTGAAGCATCATGAGTGGTGGAATGGAGAAGGATACCCCTTTTGTTTAAAGAGGGATAAAATCCCTATAGAATGTAGAATTCTTTCAATTGTAGATGCATATGATGCCATGACAAGCGACAGACCTTATAGGAAGGCTTTAAGTAAAGAGAAAGCAATAGATGAATTAAAGCGCTGTAGCAGAGTTCAATTTGACCCATATTTAGTAGAGAAGTTTTTAAACATATTATAAGATTTTGAACCTAAATAAATAATCCCAATTATAGGGGAATACTGTTTGGAACAAAAAGTATTTTTATGTTGTTGAAAAATAATAGATAGTAATAATACATAGAGGGTGGTGCTAAGCTGCCCTTTTTAATATAACAAGAGGATTAAAATAATATATTGAATATAATTGTAGTATAAATTAAAAATAAAATTCCATTGAATTTAAAAAAATAGAGTAGCACTTAATAGTATAGCCAAAATTTGCTATAATATCTGTATAACCCATATTATAGGAGAATATGTGACATGTTTAGATTGATAAATAGTTGAAATATATAGAAAATTGAGACACGTGACTGAATAGATGAAAAGAGACATTTTTTAGGGTGAGTGGAGTGGTTGAAATGTATAAAAAAAATATTAAGGGAATATTAAATAACTTAGGATTTAAAGTTGGAACTTATATGTTATTGGTTGCAATTGTGCCATTGATGATTTACTTAATCTTGAATAATATAGTTATTTCTAAGTATTTTTTAGAAATAGAGCAGACAAGCATAATGTCTAAAACACAGAAGGCAAATAAAATTTTTCAATCAGAGGCATTAGATTTAGAAGAACTAGCAAAAGATAGTGGTGTATGGGATGTTTTTTATGAAAAAATAGAAGAAAAAGACATTGAATGGTTTAAAGGAGATTATTCGGGGTGGCTCCCACATGTTTTTAATATAGATTTGATACTCATAGCTAATAAGAATAGAGAAATTATGGACCAATATGGATTAAAATATAGGAACGATTCACAATTATTTGCAGATAATACAATTAGTAGTATATTAAAGGGAGATTACGATGAAAAGAAGAATTACCCTCATGGGATAAAGAGGTATAATGGAAATCTATACATTATAGGAACTTCACCTGTTCTTCTTTCAGATTATGGAGGACCCTCCAGAGGGGTAGTTGTTTTTGGAAAAAAAATTACTCCTAAATTTCTTCAAGATATAAAGGACAAGTTTGGATACCATATCTTTTTTTCCTATGGTAATGAATTTGTTTCAAATACAGAAATCAGTAAATACATAGAAGAGCATTTTCATACAATTAGTAAATCAAATAATAAAAAAACAATTGAGTTAGGAAAATCTAAGATTGTTGGAAGCATTCCAATTAAGGATATTTCTGACGAGAAGGTAGGTCATCTTTATATTCTTGAATCCAGGGATATATTTTTGTCCACACTTAGTTTAATACGAAAGAATGCTCTTTGGATTTTCATTTTATCTTGCAGTTTAAGTCTATTCTTAGGTATTAAGTTAAAAAATATAATTGTTAACCCTATGAAAGATCTAGAAAATCAAATTAATAAAATGACAGAGAAAGGCTCACTTATAGATGTAAAAACAAAAGGAACAAATGAATTTATTAATCTTTCTATTAATCTTGGGAAAACCTTAAATCAAATGGCTGATAGTATTTACCGCCATAAAAAAGAGAACAAAAATCTCAGGATGATTTCCAACACAGATGGACTGACTTCATTATATAATCATAGATATTTCTATGAATGTTTTAATAAGAAAATAACAGAAGGGCGTAGACCAATAACTGTTTTATTTTGTGATATTGACAAATTTAAATTAATAAATGATATTCATGGACACATTATTGGGGATATGATTTTGAAAGAAGTTGGAAATATTATCAATAAATCAGTACAAGGAAATGATTTAATTTTTAGATATGGGGGAGAAGAGTTTGCCGTATTATTGGATAATTATACTTCAGAAGAATCTTTTGGTATAGCAGAAGAGATTAGAATTAATATTGTAAGATCTAGAATACTTCAAAAGTATTCTGGAGATTTACCAGTTACCATTAGTATTGGTTTGGCATCCTATCCTACTGATTCATTAGATGCAAAGGATTTGATTGAAAAAGCTGACAAGGCCCTGTATTTTGCAAAACAAAATGGTCGTAATCAATGTTGTATCTATAAGGAAGAGATAAATGAAGTATTACTAGAAAATTCTGCTGAGTTTGCAAAGCAAGAAATCTTGATAGACTCTGCATTGGCCATAGGTGCAGCCATTGATGCTAAGGACGTATATACAGGTAAACATTCCGAGCTGGTGACAAAATATTCACTTTTACTTGCTGAAAAACTTCAGTTGTCAGTACAGGACAAGTATGTGATAAGAATAGGTGCATTATTGCATGACTGCGGAAAAATAGGAATTCCTGATGATATTATTCACAAACCAAACAGACTAACCGAAGAAGAGTTTAATATAATCAAAAATCATACTATACTAGGAAATAATATTGCAAAACATTTTGTAAAAAATCCAGCAATTATTGCTTGTGTTAGAAACCATCACGAAAGATGGGATGGAAAGGGATATCCCGATGGACTGTCAGGTGAGAGCATTCCTATACATGCTAGAATAGTGTGTATTGCAGATGCATACCATGCCATGGTATCTAATCGTCCATATAGAAAATCCTTGTCTAAAGATGTAGCCTTTGAAGAATTAAGAAATAACAAGGGAACTCAATTTGATCCTGAATTAGTAGATATATTTATTAAAACAGTACAGGAAGATTTACTTTAGTACGAACAGAACTTATATTTTATTGTCAAAAGCCTTCTCAAACAGAGAAGGCTTTTGAATTTACCCAATTTTTATTTACTATATATTTAGTAGTACAAATTGTTATAAAAAATTTTAAAAATAAAAATGGAACTTTTTTATTATTCAGTGCGTCAAACTTGTGTAAGGAAAAAAAGGAGGCAGTAAAATGAAAAAAATATTATCAGCTTTAATGATTACAGCAGTATTAATGACAGGGAATGTATTTGCAGATACACCAGAGGTAATGCCAATATCTGCACCTATTGAGAAAGAAGTTTCAAAAGAAGAACCTATTCCTACTTTATATGAAGAAGTAAAGGCAGAAGATAAAGTTAAAATGGTTAAATTTGAAGCAAATGCTCAAGAAATTGATGGGGTAATGATGGTTCCTTTAAGAAGTACATTAGAGAAAGCTGGATACACATTAAAATGGCATGAAGACACTCATTCAGTAGATATTTCAAAAGGTAACCAATGGACAAATATAAAGATAGGAAAAAATCTTTATTTCTTCAATAGAGTGGCTCCATTTCAATTAAGTAAAGAGCCAGTAATAATTGATGGAAGAACTTTAGTTCCTGCTGAGTTCTTTAATGCCATATTGAACTTAGGATTAGAAATTATAGATGGAAAATTAATTATAAGCGATGAAATGGTAGCTGTACATAGAGGATATGTTCAAGAAATTAAAAATGATGAAAATGGAAATATGAGTATAACTATTTCATCTCAAGAAGTTCCAAAAGATGAATTTGATAAAAAAATTATCCATTTATCAAGTGATAATACTTATGTAAATACGAAGGTAGAAAAAGGTTTATTTGTTAACGTTATAACACCACCAATAATGACTATGAGCATCCCAGCTCAAACATCTGGGGTTATTGTATACTAAAGTTAAGAGCCAATAAAAGGGTTCTGCTTTTGAATCAAATTAAAACTTACTTGTTGACACCCAAATTTAAAAAGAATTTAATAATGTAAAGAAACCTCCTTGTGTAGTGATTCTACGAGAAATCACTACACAAGGAGGTTTTTATTTATTATAACTCCCAATTATTACAATTGTCGATTCTTTGTGACAATAGTCAAAAAGTGTTGATTAAAGGTACTAGAATAGTTAAAATTTTAATAAACAAATAGGTTGATTTATTACTACTATTATATATTGTCCAATTATTATGTGTGTAATATAGTTTCAACATTATTTTAACAAATATGATGAAAGTGTGGGGATATTAGATTGAAACTTAAGGATATTTACAAACCAATCAACCCAAAAATTAATAAAATGGAAGATGAACTAAATAATTTAGTTAATGATGCGGGTATCCCTTCTGTTAGTAAGTTATACGGGTATTTTTTCCAAAATTCAGGAAAGCATCTTCGTCCTGCTTTAGTGTTTCTATCAGCAGGCGCTGTGAAAAAACAACAAACAAATGAAGAAAATCATCTCATACAATTAGGATTTGCACTAGAACTATTACACAGTGCAAGTTTAGTACATGATGACATTATAGATGAGGATATGACTCGACGTGGTCAAAAGACCCTAAATAACATGTTTGGTAACAAAATAGCAGTGTTAGCTGGAGATACGTTATTTTCTCATGCATATTCAATAACTTCAAATTTATTTCCTAGGGAATATTCACAAGTTGTAGCAGACCTTAGCTTTAAAATGTGTGTTGCGGAAATTGAGCAGGCGAAAGGAAACATTAACCGTGAAAAATATTTTAATATTATAGAAGGGAAAACGGCTTTATTTACGAGTGTTTGTTGCAAATTAGGAGCTATCTTAGCGGGTGGTACGAAAAGTGAAATAAAGAGTTTGGAAAGTTTCGGATTGAACTTTGGAATGGCATATCAAATAAAGGATGATTTTGTGGATGGTGATCCTAATGCCCTAAAATATGTTACCATGGATGACGCTAGGGCCTTTTCATCAAAGGCAAAGAAAGCCATTGCTGGATTAGATGATTCTGTATATAAACAAAATTTATGTGAACTAATGGACTATATGATGAATGTTTAATAAATGACCTAATATTTTAATATTAGGTCATTTAGTTCTTTGGATTGGAGGCTCATATTTTGAAATATAAGGAAAAAAAGATTAAATTAGATAATCCACTTTCATTTTGGAATTATTTTAAAAATGAAGAACGTTTTTTATTTTATAATCCATTGAAAAAAGAGTATATTCTTGGTGCGAAACGTTTAAAAACTTTTTCAATGAAAGAAAATTTAAAGGATTATTTATATACTTTTTCATCAATGAGATTCTTTGATTCAATTAAAGATGAAAAGTGGGCAGGCTTTGGAAATGAAACCATTGCATTTGAATATTACCTTGTTGAAAAAGATGGACAGCAGACTCTTTATTACTTGAAAGATTTTATTGAAATAGAAAATAGAGAAGTGAAAATTTGTAAACATTCTTATAAATATGCAACAGAGGATGAACAAGATTGGAAGGAATTATTTTCTGTTGCAAATAACTCAATATCAAGAAAAGAAGTAAATAAAGTTGTCATTTCAAGAGAAATTAAAATAGAATGCGATAGGGTAGTAAATGTAGACAGCCTATTGGAAAATCTTTTGAAAAAGAATCCAAATAGTTTTGTGTTTTCCTATTTCAAAGAAGGAAAAACATTTTTAGGTGCAACACCAGAGATTTTGGTTCAGAAAGAAAAAGATAATATTTTGAGTTATGCTTTAGCAGGTACTATTGAACGAAGGGAAAAAAATGATGAATTACAAAAAACAAGGTTGTTAAATGATCCTAAAAATCGCTATGAGCATGAAATTGTGATTGATTCCATAGTTAATGTTGTGAAAAAATTCACGGAAGAAACTATTGTAGATGAAACCACAACTTTGACACTTAAAAATGTACATCATTTATATACACCTATTTATACAAAGGATAAGAGTAGTACATTATTAGAATGGGTAAGGCGACTACATCCTACACCTGCAGTAGGTGGAAATCCTGCAAATAAAGCATTAGAACTAATTAAAAGGCATGAAAAACATGAAAGAGGACTGTATGGTGCTCCAATTGGCATCATGGACCAAAATGGAGACGGTGTTTTTGTAGTAGGGATACGATCTGCACTCATTGAACAAAATACGGTTTATGCATATGCAGGCTGTGGCATAGTTGATGAATCAGATTATGAAATTGAATATATTGAAACTAAAAACAAATTAAGAACCATTATTGAAAGTTTATAGTGAAGTGGTGAAATGAATGAAAAATTATATGGCAGCATTAGTTGATGAATTACATGAATTAGGTGTGCGTGAAGTTGTAATTAGCCCAGGTTCACGATCCACACCACTATCCTTATTATTTTGTGAACACGATTTTAAAATTTTTATGAATATAGATGAGCGTTCGGCTGGTTTTTTTGCACTTGGTATTGCCAAAGAATATGAAAGACCTGTTGTATTAGTTTGTACATCAGGTTCTGCAGTTGCAAACTATTTCCCTGCAATTGCTGAAGCAAAATATTCACGAGTACCATTAATTGTTTTAACAGCTGATAGACCACATGAATTGCGTTATGTTGGATCACCGCAGGCAATTGATCAAAATAAAATATTTAATAGTTATACAAAATATTATGAAGAATTAGCACTACCCGAAGATAAAGAAAATATGTATCCCTATGTACGAGCTGTTATGCAAAAGGCATATGGAAGTGCCATGTCAAAGGGATACGGTGTATCTCATATTAACATACCAATTCGTGAACCTTTAATTCCTGATTTAAACAATGTAGATTTTACCATTGGACGTGAAGAAAATAAGTTTGAACATCTAGAGGGAGAAGCTAATTTTTCTATTGACGATTCAATTTTCAAAAATAAGAATGGACTAATCATTTGTGGTGGAGATGCCTATTCAAACTATCATGAAGAGGTATTGGCATTAGGAGAACGATTAAAAGCCCCTATAGTAGCAGATCCAATTTCCAATTTACGAAATTACTCAAAAGAGATAATCATGGATAGTTATGATGGATTTCTAAAAAATGATGTTATAAAAAAAGAATTAAAGCCTCAATATATTATTCATTTTGGACAAGTTCCTGTATCAAAACGATTACAGCAATTTTTGTCTATCCATAAAGATGTTTTATATATACAAGTGGACGAAACATTTGAATATCGCAATCCATCTCTTTCTACGAAAAAATATATTGTTTCATCACCAAGATTGTTTGCTAAGTCTATCCGCATAGAAAATGGTAACAGAGCGTATTTAGACAAATGGTTAAACTATCAAAACCAAATGCGTAGACAATTAGATGGTGTAATAGATGAAATGAACCTGTTTGAAGGCAAGTTGATTCAAATGATACAAAATATGTTGCCAATGGAAAGTCGCCTAGTTGTTTCAAATAGTATGTCGATTCGTCATGTGGATTACTTTTTTCAATCACTAGATCAAAAGATTAAAGTATTTTGTAATAGAGGTGCAAATGGAATAGATGGTATTGTTTCAACTGCACTAGGTGTATCCACATCAAATAAACCAACGGTTCTAGCAACAGGTGATTTATCATTTTACCATGATTTAAGTGGATTGCTAATTGGAAAAACACACAATTTAAATTTAGTTATCGTGTTATTGAATAATGATGGTGGAGGAATATTTAGGCATTTACCACAGAGTAAAGAGAGGCATTTTGACTATCTATTCTTAACACAACATGGTATGAATTTTGAAGGTACAAAAACTTTGTATGGTTTAACATACTATGAAGCTAAGGATTATAATTCATTTGAAAATATTTTTAATGAAGCAATATCTTTAGAGGGAGTTAAGTTAATTGAAGTTAAAATTGATTCCCAGTTAAGTAAAGAGTTACATGATAAATATACAACATTATAGGGTGATATGATGTTTATTGAAATTGAAAATATAAGATATTATGTTCAGATAAAGGGTGAAGGAAAACCAATTATTTGTTTACATGGTTTTTCTGAAAATATAAGTACATGGAAATTTCTTCAATTAGAGGGTTATAAATTGATACTTATAGATCTTATAGGACATGGGAAAAGTGATAAACCATTTTCCAGTAAATATTATACTTTGAAAGTAATAATAAAGCATTTAAACAAGCTAATTCATCAATTAGGTTTTAAAAAATATTCCATGTTAGGTTATTCTATGGGTGGGCGAATTGCATTAGCATACGCACTAACTTATTCAAATGAAATAGACAAGCTCATTTTAGAAAGTGCATCCTATGGTGAGTGTGGATTTATAAATCGCCTAAAACGACGAAGAAATGATGGGAAAATTGCAAAAATGATACGACAAAATGGAATAGGGTGGTTTGACGAATATTGGGGGAACTTGAGCATTTTCAAGTCACAAAGAAAATTATCAAAGGATATTATTGATGGTATAAGAAAAAGACGTTTAATGAATGAAGTTCATGGACTTTCAAATACATTACTATGTACAGGACAAGGAAAATTTCCATGTTTAAAAAATCAAATTGCTAATTTATCTATGCCTGTACTATACATTAGTGGAGAATACGATGAAAAATACAAAGCAATAGGCAAGAATTTTGAAAAACTTAATGATAATGTAAAGCATAAAACAATAAAGGGGGTTGGGCATAATACCCATATTGAACAGCCTAATTCCTTTATTGAAGTTGTAAATAAATTTTTAGAAGGAGTGACAATATGAATAATTTTTCTTGGAAAGAATTAAACCGTAATTATGAAGATATTATTTATGAAACATATGATGGAATTGCAAAGATTACAATTAATCGCCCTCAAGTACGTAATGCATTTCGCCCTAGAACAATCATGGAATTAATTGAGGCTTTTACAATTGCGCGTGAAGATGATCAAATAGGGGTTATTGTTTTAACAGGTGCAAATCATGGACAAGGTCAGGATAAAGAAGCATTTTGTTCTGGTGGAGATCAAAGTGTACGTGGACATGGAGGATATGTGGGAGATGATCAAATTCCACGTTTGAATGTTTTAGATTTACAACGTTTAATCCGTTTTATCCCAAAACCAGTTATAGCCATGGTCAATGGATATGCAATTGGTGGTGGACATGTACTCCATATAGTATGTGATTTAACAATTGCCTCTGAAAATGCTAAATTCGGACAAACGGGACCAAAGGTTGGTTCTTTTGATGCTGGATATGGTGCTGGATATTTAGCACGTATTATTGGTCATAAAAAAGCACGTGAAATTTGGTATTTATGTCGTCAATATACTGCAAAGGAAGCACTAGATATGGGTCTAGTAAACACAGTGGTTCCATTTGAACAATTAGAAGAAGAAACAGTAAAATGGGCAAAAGAAATCCTACAACATTCACCAACTGCCCTACGTTTCTTAAAAGCATCATTCAATGCAGACACAGATGGATTAGCTGGATTACAGCAATTAGCTGGAGATGCTACATTGTTATTTTACACAACAGAGGAAGCAAAAGAAGGACGAGATGCATTTAAAGAAAAAAGAAATCCTAATTTTAAACAATTCCCAAAGTATCCATAAAAAGGTGATAAAATGAATTGGCTTAAAAAGCATAGTTTTGAAAACCCAAATAAAAAATTTATTAATGATCTAACATTTAGAGAAGTTTATGAGGGTGTAATAGATTTGGCTAAAAAACTATCTTCCTATGTAAAAGGGGAGAGAAGAGTGGCCATTTACTCAAACAACTCAGTTCATATGGCAATGTTTTTTTTCGCACTTCAGTATTTGGAAAAAGAGGTGTTCATGCTCAATACTCATCTGACAGATGAAGAGATAAGAAAGCAATTGAAAAAACTAGACATTCAAATTGTATTTTCTTATAACAACAAATTTATATCATTTGACCAAGTGTATGAAAGTGAAAAGGAAGATATAGAATTAATAGAAAAATTTGATGAAGAAAAAATTGCTGTTATTATGAACACAAGTGCAACTTCAGGTGAATTTAAATCGGTTCCAATTAGGTGGAAACAGTTATATTCTCATGTAAAAGCATCACAAAAAAGTCTGGGGGTAACAGATGAAGATAATTGGCTTGTGGTACTGCCCATGTATCATATTGGTGGATTAATGATATTAATTCGGAGTCTATACAATGGGACCAGGATTACTATAGTAGAAAAATTCATAGAAGAAGAAGTGATACAAGAAATTGAAAACAATAAAATCAACCTATTATCCATTGTGCCAACCATGTTAAATAGAATTGTTCACCGAATTGAGAAACACAATTTACGTGTAGTGTTGGTAGGTGGTGAATTTATTCCTAAAGCACTGGTTGAAAGAAGCATAATAAAAAATATTCCCATATATAAAACCTATGGAATGACAGAAACAACAAGCCAGTCTACAACTTTTTCCGTAGTAGATTATCCAGATAAAATTCATTCAGCAGGATTACCCCTTGAAAAAGTAGAAATTCAGATTAAAAACCCAAATGAAAAGGGCATAGGTGAAGTTTTAATTAAAAGTCCTATGCTAATGGATGGATATATTGGAAAAGAAAATATTTCTGGTTATTTCAATACGGAAGATATAGGTTATGTGGGTGAGGATGGATTTTTATATATACTTGATCGTCGAAAAAATATAATTATATCTGGTGGGGAAAATATTTATCCAAAGGAAATTGAAAATGTTCTATATTGCCACCCAAAAATAAAGGAATGTGCAGTTGTTGGTAAAAAAGATGAAAGATGGGGACAAGTTCCTGTATTATACGTGGTTTCTACATTAGATGAAGATACAATAGTAAGCTATCTTTCAACTAGACTAGGAAAATATAAACTTCCAAAGGAAATTATTTATATGGATGAACTTCCTAAAAATATGGTAGGTAAAATATTAAAAAAGAACTTACAAGAGGTGGTTTAAATGAGAATTGAAAGAATAGAACTTTTTCATATTAAAATACCTCTGAATTTCACATTTAAAACATCACAAGCTACCCTAAAGCATAGGGAGACAATTATAATTAAAGGAACTGATGAACTTGGAAATACTGGCTATGGTGAGGTAGTTGCATTTAATGAACCATTTTATACAAATGAAACACTGATAGATTCTAAGGATATATTGATAAATTGCTATATTCCAAAGTTGATTAATAAAGAAATTGAACATCCATTTCATATACACAAATGGATGGATCTATCCTATCCAATGGCACTTGCAGGTTTAGAAAATACTCTAGTAGATTTATATGCTAGGAGAAATAAAAAGTCCATTATGGATGTGGTGTTTAATGAAGAAACAAAAGATCACATATATGGAGGAATTGTATTAGGAGATTTGCATATTCCAAGTCTTATTGAACAAATTCATCTTTATAAAAAAGAAGGGTATACCCGATTTAAGATAAAGATTAAACCAGAGGACGGATTTATAAAGTTAAAGGCTATAAGAGAACAATATCCTAATATTCAATTATTGGTAGATGCAAATAAAAGTTATAAGATTGAACAAATTAAATTGTTGAAAAAACTAGATTCATTGAACTTACTTTGTATAGAAGAACCCCTGGATTCAGGGGATTTTCTAGAATATGAAAAACTTCAAAAAGAGATGAAAACACCCATATGTTTGGATGAAAGTATTCAAACAATGGATGATTTGAAAAGGGCAATTAAGCTAAATGCTTTCAAAGTAGTGAATCTAAAAGTGGGTCGTGTTGGTGGCATCTATTATGCAAAGGAAATGATCCAATTATGTAGAGAAAATCATATTAAATACTGGATAGGAAGTATGGTTGAAAGTGGCATTTCTAAAATACTACATGTTCATTTAGGAAGTTTAAAAGATACATGTATGCCAGGAGATTTATCATCTTCAAAGCGTTACTTTAAAAAAGATGTAATTAAACCAGAAATCATAACTAAAAATGGAATGATTAAAATACCAAAAGGCCATGGTTTAGGTGTAGAAATTGATGAAGATATATTAAAAAATTATACAATTGATTATATTAAAATAAGCGGTGAACAATATGAATTTAATTAAAGGTTTAAATATTGAATATATTCGTGTATATGATAATGACCTTGAAGCTAAAATGAATTTAACAGATTTTCATGATCAAACATTCGGTTATTTGCATGGAGGTGCAACTATTGCATTTGGAGAAACTATTGCTGGATATGCTTCAAATGAAAAAATAGACAAAGGTCAAATAGCAGTAGGACAAACTATTACTGCTAATCATATGAAACCAAAAAAAATAGAAGGCTATATTATGGCAAAAGGGAGACTTTTGCATAAGGGAAGAACATGTCATGTTTGGCGTATTGAAATGTTTGATGAAAATAATATTTTAATTTCATATATAACAGTTACAAATTCTATTATTAAGTCTAATAAAGACTAGTTATGAGTGTAAGTGGTTAAGTGAGTAGAGGTGAGAAAATGACTTTAAAGTCAATATTAAAGCTTATGGATATAAAAACTCTTGTTGCAGGAGTTGTTCCTGTAATTTTAGGTTCAATCTATTCATATTATGCATTTGGACAAATAAATTTAATTTACTTTATATTATTATCAATTTCCATGATATTAATACAAAGTGCAACTAACATGATAAATGATTATTTTGATTTTAAACGAGGAGCAGATTGTAAAGAGAGAGGGCATGAGAAAGCTCTAGTAAGTGGTGAAATTACTCCTAAACAAGTTTTGCTTATTATATTCCTATATGAATTTATTGCTCTTAATATAGGGATTTTTATTGGGAGGCAAACAAGTTACTATATTATGCTTGTAGGTTTGATTGGAAGTATTATTTCAATTTTATATGCTTCTGGACCTTTACCTATTTCCTATACACCAATAGGTGAAATTATATCGGGAATAACCATGGGGATTGGTATAACAACAACAGTCATTTATATTCAGTCTGGTGTATTTAATGTAAATACAGTATTAGTAGCTATTCCTACATCCCTTTTTATTGGAACCATATTACTATCTAATAATTTGAGTGATATGAAAGAGGATAGAGAAGCAGGAAGAAGGACATTACCCATACTGATAGGAAATAAGAATGCTGAAAAATTATGGGTTTTTAATGTAATAATGCTCCTTGTATCCACATGCGTTTTAATGTTAATTGGAATTTATCCCATAGTTGTATTAGTAGCGGTTATTTTATTATTTCCTTATAGGTCAATTTCCAACTTTTTATCCTATGATAAGAGTATTCATACAAAGGGAAGAACAATGGGACTTATAGGTAAGGTTGGATTAAAATATCACTTAGCTGTGGTTACTGGATTATTAGTATCAATAATGTTTAAGGTAGGGATCTGATAATATGGCAAAAAAGCAAATGAATAAAGAAGAAAAAGTATATGAAACCTTTCAGACAATTTCCAAAGACTATGACAAATTAAATGATATCATTAGCTTTAATATGCATAAGAGATGGAAGAGAGATACTATAAAGGAGTTGGATGTAGTAGAAAATTCCAAGATGTTAGATGTATGTTGTGGTACAGGAGATTTTAGCCTTATGTTATCTTTAGAAAGGGATAAAAAAATAAGGGTTACTGGACTGGATTTCTCAGAGAATATGATATCTGTTGCAAGAGAGAAAAAGGAAAAACTTAAATTAGACAATGTTGAGTTTGTACATGGAAATGCCATGGAGTTGCCCTTTAAAGATAATACTTTTGATCATATAACTATAGGGTTCGGATTAAGAAATACGCCTGATTATGAGCAGGTTATTGGTGAAATGATGCGTGTTATAAGGCCAGGTGGGAAAGTGGCTTGTCTAGATACATCACATCCTACTCTGCCCATATATAAACAATTATATTGGTTTTACTTTAAGCATATTATGCCAAGAATAGGCCAATTATTTTCAAAGCACAGAAAAGAGTATCAGTGGCTAAATGATTCTACTGAAAAGTTTTTAAGTAAAAAAGAATTAAAAGATCTATTTTTAAAAGTAGGTCTTACAAATGTAAAAGTAAAATCATATGCAGGGGGTTCTTCGGCTTTACATATAGGAGTAAAGCCTGAATAAAGAATGTTTGTATAAAGAAGTAGGTGAATAATATGACAGACCATGAAGAAAAAGGTATAGACCATTTAATAGAACTACGTAAACGATTTATAAGAGTTTTACTCTTTTTTGTTATTATATTAATTGGTGCTTTTACTTTCGTTCCTGAAATTCTTGATTTTATAAAATTAACAGCTAGTGCAGTAGATGTAGACTTAAATGTATTTAACATTACAGATCCTCTACTACTACATCTTAAAGTGGCATCACTTGTTGCCTTTATTGCTTCTTTTCCATATCTAATCATAGAACTATGGTTATTTATTAGACCCGGTTTAACAAAAAACGAAAGAAGATTTGTGTATAAATATATTCCAATGATTTTTATTCTTTTTACTTTAGGAATAGGATTTGCTTATTTCGTTCTTGTTCCATATTATATTATGTTTTCTCAACAACTTGCAGGAAACACTGATTTAAATATTGTTATGGGAGCTAATAAATATATTGATTTTTTAAGTAAAATGTTATTATATTTTGGACTTATTTTTCAATTTCCTGTGTTAGTTTTTATTCTTTCATATATTGGGATCGTAAGTTCAGGATTATTAACTGTTATTCGTAAATATGCTTATTTTGCCTTATTAATTACTTCTGCATTCATTACACCACCAGATCCAGTGTCAATGGGAATTGCTTTAGTTCCCTTAGCATTTCTTTATGAAATTAGTATATTGTTATGTAAATTAAATGAGAGAAAAAGAAGAAAGAAACTAAAAACTAGCTAATTATTTAGCTAGTTTTTAGTTTCTTTAATCTATTATTTATAAATGTATTGAAATATTCATCATCAGATTTTTTAATTAACTCATTTAGTGTTAATGCTTTGTTGTACCATATTTTAAATTCCGCTTCCTTTTTTAATCGATAGTATAATTCACTTTTTAAAAAATATAATTCTCTCAAATAATTATAGGTATTGTTTGTTTTACAGTAATCAATAGCATAGTCAAGATATTCAAAGGACTCATTTAAATTTGATGTATCAAGACAAGCTGAAATTAAAAACATATAAAAGGCAGGGAAGATAACTCGAGTATGAAGAAATTTAATAGTATCCATATATTTTTTTATATTAATTAGGTGGTTATAAGCTTCTTCTTTTTGGTTATTTAATAAAAGAAAGGAACCGTAAATAAACATTAGTATAAATTCTATATCAGTAGGAGTACTTCCTTTAGTATAAGTGAGAGCTAATATATTTTTAACTTGATCCATTCCACATTCATAATTTTTATTTAGTATGGTAGTACTAAGACATTTAAATGTTTTGATGATCTGCATATCATGAATTGAATTTATACAAAGTTCTTTTTCTTCTTCTTCTATTAACGTATAGATACCCCTATAATCACGTCTTTCAATACAAAGAAATATTTGATCTAATAATTCCTTAATATGCAAAGATGTAGGGGATTCAATTGCTCTAAACAAATATTCTGAGGTAACGCCTAATTTAGTTGTTAGTTGTCTTAATATAACTGAAGTAGGACAACGATCTCCATTTTCTATACGAGTAATATATGAGACTGAACATATACCATCTGCAAGTT
>NZ_NIBG01000017.1 GCF_002270055.1 Anaeromicrobium sediminis
TCTACTTGACAGGGGGCAGTTCAATTTTTCATCAAGGAAGGCTTTTTTATATTATTCTATTGAGTCCTTCTATTTTTAATAAGTCCTCTCTAGTGGCTCCCATAGAATTTAATCTTTTTGCTACTTCCATAGGTTCTTGAATATAAGTCTTTATTAAAGTCCCATTTCCTATTATTCTGTAATTTTCTAAACTAGCTGGTATTAAAATAGTTTCTCCAGCTTTTAAAAATTCTATCTTATTATTATGGATAATATCTAAGTCTCCATCTAAACACATATATATTTTAAATATTTTTCCGTTTAGATTATCTACATATTTTCTCTTTACATTTATCTTTTCCACGGTAAATTTGTCACAAGATACATATACGGTTTTATCATAGTCCTTATTACTGAAAGTATATCCTTGTGCCTTATTATTTTTAACCCCATGGTCTATAACAGATACAGCATCTGTTATATGAAGTTGTCGTGGTTTTCCATCTAATCCCACCCTATCCCAATCATATAATCGATAGGTAGTATCACTGTTTTGTTGAATCTCTGCAATCAAAGTTCCTTCGCATATGGCATGGACTGTACCTGCTGGAATGTATAATACGTCTCCTGCCTTTATATCCACATAGTTTAGATTATCCTTGATAGAATTATTCATTACAGACTCTATGAATTCATCTTTACTGCAATCTTCTTTCAAACCATATATGATATTAGCATTTTCCATGGCGTCTACTATATACCACATTTCAATTTTTCCAGATTCACCTACTCTGTAGTTTGTATACTCATCATTTGGATGAACTTGTACAGATAATTTATCATTGGCATCTATATATTTAATTAATAAGGGAAAACTTTTAGCATATTCTTCATGATTTTCCCCTAATATATCATGTCCTTTAGAATTTATTAAATCTGTTATGGATATGTTTTTATATTTTCCATTCTTAATTAAACTAGTACCATGTTCATGACAACAAAGTTCCCAACTTTCGCCTATTGGTAGTTTTTCACTTATATTTCTCTGAAAATATCTCTGAATATTACTTCCACCCCATACCTTTTCTTTGTATAGAGGATAAAATTTCAGTGGATACACGATGATTTCCCCCTTAACTCTTAACTCTTAACTCTTAACTCTTAACTCTTAACCTATTCTCTCCATTACTTCATTCTTTATTCCCTCTGACTTCTCATCTGCCTCTTCCTGATTTTTTCCACAAACGGAAAAGTATATTTTAATCTTAGGCTCTGTTCCAGATGGTCTTACACAGAACCAGCTATCATCTTCTAGGGTAAAGTGTAATACATTAGATTCTGGCAATAATATTTTAGACTCAGAACCATCAAGTAAATTTATTTTTTTACTAGTTTTATAGTCTGCAAATATTTTTACATTTTTATTATCTATAACCTTAGGAGGATTACTTCTAAATTCTTCTATAATAGACGATATCTTTTCCATACCTTCTTTTCCAGCCATGGTTATAGATACTAAGTCTTCTTTATAATATCCATATTTTTCGTATAAACTATTTAATGCATCATATAAGTTCATACCTTTAGCCTTATAATATGCTGCCATTTCACATATTAGCATGGAAGCTATAACAGCATCCTTATCTCTTACAAAAGTTCCAGCTAAATATCCATAACTTTCTTCATATCCAAACAAGAAGTCTTTAGTATTATTTTTTTCAAACTCCCCTATTTTTTCCCCTATAAACTTAAATCCTGTTAATGTATCTATTGTGTCTATTCCAAAAGCTTCTCCTATTTTCTCTCCCATTTTACTAGTTACTATGGTCTTTATTAATACTCCATTAGATGGTAACTTATCATTTTCTTTTAAACTAGTTAAAATATAATCTATTAGTAATGCTCCAGTTTGGTTTCCATTTAATATTTTATATTGTCCTGTATTATCTTTAACTACAGCACCAACCCTATCACAATCTGGATCTGTTCCTAACAATAAATCAGCATCAACTTCTTCTCCTAATTTAATTGCTAGTTCAAAGGCAGCTCTTTCTTCTGGATTTGGAGATACTACTGTACTAAAGTTAGGGTCTGGTAACTCTTGTTCTTTAACTACATATACATTTTCATATCCTAATTCATCTAATACCCTTCTAACTGCCATGTTTCCAGTACCATGTAGTGGTGTATATACTATTTTTATATCTTTATCCACATTTTCTCTTAAAGATAATTCTTTTACTTTATCTATATATACTTTGTCTATTTCAGATCCTATTACTTCTAATAAACCTTTATCTTTAGCTTCTTGTTCACCAATGTAATTGACCTTTTCATAATCATCAACTTTATTTACTTCATCTATTACTATTTTAGCCTCATAGGGTACTAATTGGCATCCATCCGATCCATATACCTTGTATCCATTATATTCTTTTGGGTTATGACTTGCTGTTAATACTATTCCACCATCGCAATTTAAATGTTTCACTGCAAATGATAATTCTGGAGTAGTTCTTAAGGATTCAAATACATAGGCCTTTATATTATTAGCAGCTAGCACACAAGCTGCTTCATAGGCAAACTCTGGTGACATATGACGAGAATCATAGGCTATTGCCACTTTGTTATTGTCTTTTGTCTTTAATAGATAATTAGCTAGCCCTTGTGTGGCACATCTTACAGTGTATTTGTTCATTCTGTTAGTACCAGCACCAATGATCCCACGAAGTCCTCCTGTACCAAATTCTAGGTCTTTATAGAATCTATCTTCAATTTCTTTATCCTCTGTTATATTTTTCAATTCATTTTTAGTTTCTTTATCAATGTATGTACTATTTAACCATTCATTATATGTATCTAAATAAGTCATGCTCCACCCCCCAATTGTTAAAATTTTACACAATCTTATTATATAATATATTTATATTCTTTTGTATAGAAAGTAAAAACATCCCCTTTTATATAATGAGGATGTCTTATTTAGATATTCCTAATCATAAAACTTTATTTATACAAAATTTTTTAAGAAATCCTATTTTTATTTTATAGAATATTTTTGCAAACTTATCTATTGCTCTCTTAGCCCATCAGGTTTTAAAGATTCATAATGTATCACGTCAAATTACTGAAAGTATATCCTTGTGCCTTATTATTTTTCACACTATTGTCTATAACTGAAAGGGTTTAGAGTTTAAGGTTAAAAACCTTATATATATTAACTCTTAACTAATTTTCTCCATTACTTCTTTCTTAATCCCCTCTAACTTCTCATCTGCTTCTTCCTGAGTTTTTCCACATACAGAAAAGTATATTTTAATCTTAGGCTCTGTTCCTGATGGTCTAACACAGAACCAGCTATCATCTTCTAGGGTAAAGTGTAATACATTAGATTCTGGCAATAATATTTTAGACTCAGAACCATCAATTAAGTTTATTTCTTTACTAGTTTTATAGTCCGCAAATATTTTTACCCTTTTATTGTCAATAACCTTAGGAGGATTACTTCTAAAGTCTTCTATGATAGACTGTATCTTTTCTAGACCTTCTTTTCCTTCCATTTTTATAGATACAGTTTCATCTTTATAGTATCCATATTTTTCATATAAGCTGTTTAATGCATCATATAAACTCATATTTTTAGTTTTATAATATGCTGCCATTTCACTTATTAGCATGGATGATATAACGGCATCCTTATCCCTTACAAAGGTACCTGAAGAATATCCATAACTTTCTTCATAGCCTAATAAAAATGATTTAGACTTATCCTTTTCAAACTGATCTATTTTCTCTCCTATGAACTTAAATCCAGTTAAAGTATCTATTACATCTATATCATGGGATTTTGCGATAGTTTCTCCCATCTTGTTAGTAACTATAGTCTTTATTATTACTCCATTAGAAGGCAATTTATCCTTTTCTTTTAAACTACCTAATATATAGTCTACAAGTAATGCTCCCGTTTGGTTCCCTGTAAGTATTTTATATTCTCCCTTATTATCTTTAACTACAGCTCCTACCCTATCACAATCTGGATCTGTTCCCAATAATAGGTCTGCCCCTAATTTCTCTCCTAGCTCTATTGCAAGTTTAAATGCATCATGTTCTTCAGGGTTTGGAGAATATACTGTAGTAAAATCTGGGTCTGGTAGTTCTTGTTCTTTAACTACTGATACATTTTTGTATCCTAATTCTTCTAGTACCCTTCTTACAGGTATATTTCCTGTACCGTGTAATGGGGTATATACAATGTTCATATTTTTATCTACATCTTCTCTTAAACTAAGACCCTTAACCTTTTCTATGTATATATTATCAACTTCACCACCTACTATTGTAAGTAGTCCTTTATCCATGGCTTCTTCTTTTTCCATATATTTCACTTCACTATAATCTTTTATATAATCAATTTCATCTAACACCACCCTAGCCACATGAGGTAAGATCTGTGCTCCATCTGGAGCATATACTTTATATCCATTATATTCTTTAGGGTTGTGACTAGCAGTTATTAGTATTCCTCCTGCACAATCGAGGTGACGTACACTAAAGGATAATTCTGGAGTTGGACGTAAAGACTCAAATAAATATGTCTTTATTCCACTGGCATTTAATACACTAGCTACGTTTTGTGCAAACTCAGGAGATTTGTGCCTAGAATCATAGGCTATGACTACACCTTTTTCTTTTGCTTTATCTATATTTTTTATAAGGTAGTTAGCATATCCTTGTGTAGCCTTTCCCACTACATATTTGTTCATTCTATTAGTTCCAGCCCCTATTATTCCACGAAGTCCTGCTGTTCCAAATTCCAAATCTTTATAAAATCTATCTTCTATTTCCTTATTATCTGTTATATTTTTTAATTCATTTGTAGTTTCTTCATCTATATGTGTACTTTCTAACCATTTATTATACTTATCTAAATAAAACATATTATACCTCCAATTGTTAAAATTTTTACACTATTTTATTATATATTATATTAGTATAGTTTAAAACGGAAATTACAAAATTGGGCTTAGAGTTACAAAATAACTTAAGTTAAAACAAAAATCTAACCGATAGAAATCGGTTAGATCTTTTAAACCCTCTCCAGTCACCTGTTACCTGTAACCTATCACCATTATTTTTCTTTCTCCACTGCCACTTGCCTTATACTTTCACCTAAGTCAGTTTCTCTCATAAGCTTTCCTAAATATTCTATAAAATCATCTCTTAAATCTTCACGCTTTAAAGCAAACTCAATAGTTGCTTCTAAAAATCCTAATTTGTTTCCCACATCATATCTTTTGCCACTAAAAGTATAGGCATACATGGCTTGTTTTTCTGCTAGTGTCTTTAGTGCATCAGTAAGCTGTATTTCTCCACCCTTACCTGGTTTAGTATTTTCCAGTATCTCAAATATTTCTGGATTAATTATATATCTTCCTAAAATGGCCACATTAGATGGAGCTTTATCCATATCTGGCTTTTCTACTAGATTTTTAACCTTATATACTCCATTTTCTATAAATTTTCCATCTACTATACCATATTTAGAT
Organism: Anaeromicrobium sediminis; assembly: GCF_002270055.1. Taxonomy (NCBI): domain Bacteria; kingdom Bacillati; phylum Bacillota; class Clostridia; order Peptostreptococcales; family Thermotaleaceae; genus Anaeromicrobium; species Anaeromicrobium sediminis. The sequence continues at coordinate 5,526 of NZ_NIBG01000017.1, forward strand.
ACGTCTTCTCTTTTAACTTCTTGTACACCTAGTACAGTAGTTTGATATTCATTATATATATCTATCATTTGCCTTAAGCAAGGAACGTTTGAATCTACTATGTCATCTCCTAATAATACGGCAAAGGGTTCATTTCCTATAAATGATTTTGCACAATATATAGCATGACCAAGACCCTTAGGCTCCTTTTGACGGATATAGTGGATATTTACCATATCAGATATACTTCTCACTTGTTCTAGCATTTCTTTTTTGTTTTTCTTCTCCAGTTCTAATTCTAATTCTACTGATTTATCAAAGTGATCTTCTATGCTTTTTTTATTTCTTCCCGTTATAATTAGTATTTCTTCTATCCCTGAAGCTACTGCTTCTTCTATTATATATTGAAGGGTTGGTTTATCTACTATAGGTAACATTTCTTTTGGTTGTGCTTTAGTAGCAGGCAAAAACCTAGTTCCAAGTCCTGCTGCTGGTATAATAGCTTTACGTACATCCATTACACGTCCCCCTTAATATGCGTTCTTGTTTACAAAACCTTTCCAAATAGTTAGAAATATTATTTTTATATCTAACCATAAGTTCCAATTTTCTATATAATATAAATCACATTTTATTCTTTCTTTTATAGATGTATCTCCACGCCAACCATTTACTTGAGCCCATCCTGTTATACCTGGTCTCACATGATGTTTTATCATGTATTTTGGAATTTCTTCTCTAAATTTTTCTACAAAATATGGTCGCTCAGGTCTTGGACCTATAAGGCTCATATCTCCTTTTAATACATTAAATAGTTGAGGCAACTCATCTATACTAGTTTTTCTAATAAATGATCCAAATTTAGTTTTTCTTGGATCTTCTTTTATAGTCCATTTTACCTTTTCATCTTCGTGAGTTTGTACTTTCATGCTTCTAAATTTGTACATGTTAAAGTTTCGTCTATGGAGGCCAACCCTCTCTTGTTTAAATAATATAGGTCCTGGTGATGATAATTTTACACCTGTAGCTATTGTTATTAACAGTGGAGACAATATTATTATTCCTATGGATGACAATATTACATCTAATATTCTTTTTATTAATCTGTTAAAGGGAAAATCAAGAGGTACATGTCTAATATTAATTATTGCTAAATCATCTATAACATCTACATATGGTTTTGCAGGAATATACTTATAATAGTCAGGTATTATTTGAGCTTTAACTCCATATTTTTCACAGGTACTTATTATGGCTCCTAATTTACCATATTCACCAAGAGGTAAGGCTATCATTATTTCATCTATATTTCTTTTCATAATTATATGGGATAATTCATCTATAGATCCTAATATGTGAGATTTTGAAACCTTGTATCCCGGCTGCTTATTATCATCTAGAAATCCTATTATATTGTACCCTAGATATTTGTTATCATTTATTTTTTTAGCAAAATTACATCCTAGTTCACCTGCTCCTATAATTAATACGTGTTTTAAATTATATCCTTTACTCCTAATTTCTCTTAATGTCCTTCTTATGAAATACCTTTCTAGAGATGAGTTAATTGTATTGATTATTGAAAATATGAGCAGTACATATCTTGAATAATGAACATTTTTAAATATATAGAACATACTCATCAATATGCCTAGACCAATAATATTTATCTTTATTAAAGAATTAATTTCACTATCTAAAGATTTTCTTCTGTGTGGACTATATAAATTATAAACATTATATAATATATAATACAGTGGTAATATAATTATAAGTGGCATTAAATACTCTTTAAAAGATAATCTAATTTGATTTGTATTAAATATATTTACGTAAAATCTTATAAAGTAACTTAATATTAAAGATATACATATAACTAATCCATCTACAGCAATCATCATTCCATTTAAAAATTTTTGGTTTTCTTTTATCATATTGTACCTCAAATCTATTTTTAATAATAACCCATCTAATAGTAAAAAATCCTGATTTTTTAAATATATGAATCAGAATTTTCTACTAGTAGTCGCCAAATTAATCTCTAAAATGCTCTCTTATAGCTTCTTCTATTCTCTTAGAAGCATCTCCATCTCCATAAGGATTTACAGCCTTAGCCATAGTATCATATAGTTCTTTATTTTCTATTAATGCCTTTGTCATATTATATATACTTTCTTTCTCTACACCTACAATTTTAACCGTCCCAGCTTCTACTGCTTCTGGTCTTTCTGTCTCAGTTCTAAGTACTAATACAGGCTTTCCTAATGATGGAGCTTCCTCTTGAATACCACCAGAGTCTGTAAGTATTATTGAACATTTGTTTATAAGATTTGCAAAAGGTTCATATTCTAATGGTTCTATTAAGTGAATTCTATTATGCTCTCCCAATATCCTATTAGCTATTTCTCTTACTTTAGGATTTAAGTGAACTGGAAATACTACTTCTACTTCTTCCTTTTCTTCTACAATTTGTCTTACAGAACTAAATATATTTTCCATAGGCTGACCTAAATTTTCCCTTCTATGGGAAGTTAATAATATAACCTTTTTATTCTCATAATCTATGTTATTTAAAATATCTACAGAAAAAGTATAATCATTTTTAACTACAGTTAATAAAGCATCTATTACTGTATTTCCCGTAATACATATATCCTTTTCGTCTATTCTTTCTTTTAATAAATTCTCTTCATTCCCCTTTGTTGGAGCAAAGTGAATATCTGCTATTCTACCAACTAAACTTCTATTCATTTCCTCTGGATAAGGAGAATATTTATTACCACTTCTCAATCCTGCTTCCACATGGCCAACTTTTACTTTGTTATAAAATGCTGCCAATGACCCTATAAAAGTAGTTGTAGTATCACCATGGACTAAAATCATATCTGGCTTTGCTTTTTTAATAACTTCCTCAAGGCCATTTAATGCCCTTGATGTAATTTCACTAAGGGTCTGACCTGACTTCATTATATTTAAATCATAATCAGGAACTATATTAAATAAGTCTAATACTTGATCTAACATTTCTCTATGTTGTGCAGTAACACAAACTATAGATTCTATTTCATCACTTTTTTCTAATTCTTTTACAACAGGAGCCATCTTTATAGCCTCTGGTCTAGTTCCAAATATGGACATTACCTTTATCATTTGTGCACCCTCTTCTCTATTAGATATGTTGTGATAAATTTCCGTAGTTTATATATACTATACCTTTTTCTTTAGTTGCTGCCACTTCATCCATTATTACAGGGTTTTGTGCTTTAATATTTATATTTTGAACTATATTTTTAGTATCAAATATATACGGTGTACTCATATTTTCTTCAATTGATCTTAAATCCATATTTTTAAATTCATTATGGTCTGCTAATATTAATATCATATCTGAATCAATTATAGCATCATTAAATCCTAATATTTCAACTTCATCACTGCATACATGAGGGTCATGTAATACTACGTTATGACCTTTATCCTTTAATATATGAACAATGTCCATAGCTGGACTTTCTCTCATGTCATCTATATTTCCCTTATATGTTAATCCAAACACTGATATTTTAGGATCTTTAATATCCTTAAGTATCTTCTCTACATTTTCTACTACATACGCTGGCATGCTACAATTAGTTTCTCTTGATAAGTTTATAATTTTAGCTAATTCTGGTGCTTTATCTACTATGAAATATGGATCAACTGCTAAACAATGTCCTCCTACACCTGGCCCTGGAGTATGTAGGTTTACTCTTGGATGTTTATTAGCCATTTGTATAACATCTAAAACATTTACGTCTAGGTAATTACACACTTTGGCAAGTTCATTTGCTAAAGCTATGTTTACATCTCTAAAAGTATTTTCCATAAGCTTTGACATTTCAGCGGTTTTAGCATCAGTTATAACTATCTCTCCCTTTACAAAGGCTTTGTATAGTTCAGCTGCTTTTTCAGCACACGCTCTAGTATAACCACCACATATTCTACTGTTTTCCACCATCTCTCTAATTATCTGTCCCGGTAGTACTCTTTCAGGACAATGGGCTAAATAGATATCTTTTCCTGCTACAAATCCTGCTTCTTCAACTAAAGGTTTAATCACATCATCTATAGTTCTTGGACCTATAGTAGATTCTATTATAATTAAATTTCCTTTTTTTACATAAGGTAATATTGCCTTAGTAGCTGATACTACGTATTTTAAATCGCATCCTTTATACTCATTATCCTTATTAGGAGTAGGTACTGCTACTATGAAAGCATCTGCTTCTTCTGGCTCTGTTTGTGCTCTGAACATACCTGTTTCAACCATTTCCTTTACATATACATCCAGTCCTGGTTCTTCTATATGCATTTGACCTTTATTCAATGTATCTACAACATGTTGGGTTACGTCCACTCCTACTACCTTTACACCACTATGAGCGAACATAGCAGATGTAGGTAGACCAATGTAACCTAATCCCACTACACATATTTTTTTCATTATCCTTTTCCTCCTTAAACATTCCTATATATAATATAGCGTTAATAAATATTTATGTTATTTTTTCTATAATAATTTTTATCTTTATAAAATTATCAATACTCTCTAATTTATATCAATTGTTGGATAATACCCAGAGTTTTGATTCTTTTTACTATCTCTTATATAATATTTAACTCGATATGTCCCTTTATCTTCAAACTTATATATAAGATAATTTTCTTTTGAATAGGAAAAAGTCTTAATTCTCTTATCATTCTTATATATATACCAAGCATGTTTTAGATTATTACTAAAAGTCTTCACTGTAAATTTATACACCTTTTCATTGATTTTTTCCATTTCGAGATCTTCTACATTTAACGCATAACGATTTTGATATTCTTCTAATATTTTATTATAAGCCTCATTATTAAAATCAGTCTCTAAGTTAAGATTATCTTTAATCCAGCTTGATAAATTGAGTGTAATAAGAGTAGCACCGAAGTAATTTACATGGCCCGAATCATAAAAATGGCTATTTTGTAAGTTTAGTTTATCATGCAAAAAATTATAGTCAATATGTTTTATATTATATTTATCAGATATTTTTTTTGCTGCAAAATAGTTATTTTTATATGGTCTTCCTTTAAAAACAGGTGCCTTTATAAATACCAATTCAATATTATTCTTTTTACAAATATCTATTATCTTTTCTAGGTAAGAAATATTATTCATACTAAAATTATAGTTAAGATTAATTTCTTCATTTTTTGCTGTCTTAAATTTATTTATTTCTTTTTTACTTATTACAGTATTTATTTTTTTATACCCATATGTTGGTACTGAATTATCTTTACTCATTTTTCTTTTTAAGTTCTCTTCCATTATGTTAACTTTCTTCCAATTTTGATGATTTCTTATTGCTGGAAATAAAGCATAAATATATTCATTAGAATTAAATTGATATAACATTGCTTCTAATTTATTCAAAGATAATTTCATTCCATCAAAATTTTCATATTTAAAAGCTAGGGGAGTTACATTCTCTTCAGTATAAAGGGTATTTAACTCTAAAAATATAGTTTTAGGCTTCTGGTACTTTAATATTTCCCTTAAATTGAAATAAGTTTGAATAATATTCTGTGAACCCGAACCTAGGTTGAAAGATTTTATATTTAATATAGAATTTAATATTTGAGGATTAAATGTTACATAACTATGAGAATTACCTAAAAATAATACATCAATTGAGTTTTCTGGTGTTCTATAAAATTCATCCCAGGTATTAATTGCACGTCTATATTCTGAAATATACGTTCCAGTTAATCCTACTAAAAGCAAAAATATAATAATAAATGCAATATATTTTGTTATGATCTTTTTCAATGATATTCTCCTTTCATAAACGTGTTTAATCTAAAATTCTATTAGAATTGGAAATATATAAATTGACTTTCATCATAACCTCCATAAACTCCGAAAATTATTATTGCAAATAAAAGACCATAATAAACAATCCATCTAGCTACTAACGGTTCTCTATTTATTCTACTTCCCAAACTATTTTTTCTTTGTGTCCAATGAATAAATAGTAAGAAGATAATACTCGTGATAGCTAACCAAAATTCTTGCTTGTCCAACCCTAAATTATATAATTCTTCAATAAACTGGATTTGATTAAATAAGTTTATTTTAAACATATTTTTTATTATATACATAGCATCTTTAATTGAATTAGCTCTGAAAAATACCCATGCCAAATTTACGAGAATAAATGTCTTGACACAATTAAATAGCTTAAAACTAAAAGATTCTTTATTAATTTTTAATAAATCAATAATTTTTTCTCTAAAATCTTCTGTTAACTTTTCTACAATTAAATACGTTCCATGTAACATTCCCCATACAACAAATGTTAAAGAAGCGCCATGCCATAGACCACTTATAGTGAATGTTATGAAAAGGTTCATTAAATTCCTATTTAATTTTACTCTATTCCCACCAAGAGGAATATATACGTAATCTCTAAACCATGTAGAAAGAGATATATGCCATCTAGCCCAAAATTCTTTTATAGATTTTGAAAAGTATGGTCTATCAAAATTCTTCATCAAATCAAAGCCCATTACTCTAGCGCAGCCAATGGCTATATCTGAGTAAGCAGAAAAATCACAATATATTTGAAATGTAAAAAATACTGTAGCTAATATTAAAGGAAATCCTTGATAATTTTCTGGATTGTTATACACTGTATTAACAAGTAATGCCAATCTATCCGCTATTACAACTTTTTTAAAAAATCCCCAAAGCATTAGCATCAATCCACTCTTTACTCTGTCATAATCAAACTTATAATTTCTATGGAATTGAGGTAGTAAGTGATTAGACCTTTCTATAGGGCCTGCCACTAATTGTGGAAAAAATGATACATATAAAGCAAATATTCCAAAGTGTCTTTCAGCCTTTGTTTTTCCGTTATATACATCGATCGTATAACTCAATGTCTGGAACGTATAAAAAGATATACCTACTGGTAATAATAAATTTATCCTATAGGGTTGAATATGTATACCGGTGTAGTTTAGCATATTGGCTGTAGTTACACTAAAAAAGTTAAAATATTTAAATACAAATAGTAGCCCTAAATTTGTAGCTAAACTAAAAAATAAATACTTTTTTCTTTTCTTTTTTTCTTCAACTTGACTCATTTTTATAGATGCAAAATAATCAACGATAGTTGAAAATATTATCAATACTATGTATATAGGATTCCAACTCATGTAAAAGTAATAGCTTGAAGCCAATAACAGAATCCATCTATGCTTAAACGGTAATATAAAATACAGCGGTATTACTATCATAAAAAAAATCAAAAAATCAATTGAATTAAATAGCATTTAGCTCCTCCTATCAGATTTCTAAAGTTAGCAAATAATTAAGTATAATTAAAAACTTGTAAATCTTGATTTAACAATATATTTCACAATCGATAAATTTTTATAAGAAACCATATACAAATTTATTTACATTCTATCGAATTTCATAATCATCGTGACTCTAGTAATCATAATCTTTACCTTTGATATTCTTAAGCTAATAATAATTAGCTTAAAAATATATAACTCTAATTATCTATATATTACTGGGATAAAATCCCTTGAGTTTATCATGTCTTTATCAGAATATTTTTCATACCATTCTTTAAATGTTACTATATCAATGTCATCGTCTGTTTTTATATATTCTAGCATCTTTTTAAAATCATCTATATCAACATTATCCACTCCATAAATGTTTTTATTTCCTATTTGTAATATTAATTTGCCACCACTTTTACCATTCATATCTGCAAATGTAAAACTATGTAGCATCAGATTTAGTATCTTTAAATCATTATTTTTAGCCTGCTCTAATACTTGTATTAGTTCATCATAAGTTAACCAGTCTACATCAAACTTACTTCGCTTAAACCCTTTAGAGGTTTTTCTTCTCAGTTCAATTATCGGAACTTCAATAATATCGTTATACTTAGTAACTTTATTTATAGTTTTATAATTACTAATCTTATTGTGATCATTCTCATAATATACAGTTGAATCAACAGGTATTCCAACTATTTTAAGCGCCTTAAAGGTATCATCGTTTATTCTATAACTTCCTCCTCTAAAAGCCAATGGACTTACTCCAGTCCATTTTTCAATCAAATTTTTTCCATAATTCAATATATAGACTTGCTGTTCTAGATTATAGTTTTCTATTCCCTTATTATAAAAACTTAAATTAGAATTTGGATGAGCATGTAAATTAATCTCATGCCCTCTACTGACAATATCTTTTGTTATGTTAGCCATTACTCCTTCAGCATAATTTTTATGTTCATATACATTTACAAAAAAAGACCCTTCGAATTCATATTCTTCCAATATATCCATTATGTTGTACATACCACATTTAGGGCTAACTCCTTCACCCGTAATAAGAGTGGGTTTATCTCCTCTATTACACTCAACATCAATAGTAACCAATACATCTAACTTTTTTGTACTATCTTGTTCTTGCTTAATCCAACCTAGGTTTAAAATAGAAATTATTAATAATATCATCAACACTAAAATTTTTTTTCTCATAACTGCTCTCTTCCCCCATTAACTTCCCTATAATATAATCAAATAATTGTAAATATTATTAAAAATCAGTACATGAAATTTAAATATTCATGAAGTTATTCCTGTATAATATATATGCCTGATTTTTTTATTATTTTGTTCCCTTTGTCATTTTTCACAAATACCTTTATAATATATTTCCCTGATATATTCGGTTTCCATTTAAGCTTGTTTGTTTTTTTATAGGATATCTTTTCATATATTTGGCCATTTCTATATATATACCATGCATATTGTAATCCTTCTCCATTGGCATCACATTCCCATGCTATTTCTTCTCCAATTTTCTGTGGAGATACTTTATCACTATGCATATTAATTTCATCTATACCCATAACCTTTTTTTCTAATAACTCTCTTCTATTTCTTTCCTCTGTATATTTTTTCTTATATACATATTGAATATTTTCATCTATTGCCTCTTGGATTTTTAGTTTATTCAGCTTATTTGCTTGAATTAATTGATCATCTATCTGTATATATTTATTAGATTTTCCATCTATAATTGTCATATATTTATTATCATATGAAATTTTAATTCTATCATCAATCCATTCAAAACTATTAACAAATATGTTTTCCTTATCTAAACAAATGTGTGTAGCAAATCTTGCATTTGTGCCTTCTTTAACAAATGTTCCTTGATATGTAGGTTCTATTTTATTATATTCTAAAGAACACCAACCTCTAAACTGCTCATTTTCACCTTTATGTAAAATAATGTTTTTTGAGTCTCTTAGTAAATCTGTTACATATATTTCTGAATTATCTTCTAATCTACCTACAATCATATTTTGATTAATTTGACACTCAATAGTTGGATGAAAGTTAAACAGTTGTTCAAATTTGTGGTTTTTATAACCTTTAATTTCATCTAATATAATAAATTCCTTTTCTTTAATTGATATTATTGATCTATTATGAATAATGCCCTCATACAAACACTGAATACCACTTACAAATGATTTTTCTTTACCAAAATAATAATTAATTATGCCAGATTTACCTATATTAAGACGTTTTATATCTGTATTCATATCATCCACCATTACAGTGTTATGCCCCATTGCAGATATTACATACTGCCTTTCTTTGTCATTATAATTGTAGTTATATTTACCACAATCTATTAGTAATGGTTGATTATGTCCATATAAGATAAACGATAAATCATCGTGGTGTTTATGAACACGAGTATGAAAACTGCTACTAAATATCAATTGCGATTCTTCAGTATTTAATATCGCATAGTTACCATCCTTGTATATGGCATTCGTTTTTCTCTTTCCATTAAACACTTCTTCTACCATGTTTATTATATCTACTTGACAATCTCTAAGCCTCTTATTAAAAATATATTTTTTTACATCTACATTTTCACTATCTCCTAAGTTTGATAGTAGCCCATCTTTATAAGTAACATCTCTTATAAACTTTAATGCTTTTTCTAATATAGTTTTAACATTGCTGACTTTATCTTGCTGATTAGTTGAGTATGCAAAATTTAAAAGGTCAAACAATCTAGTACATATTAGCAAACTATAATGTGGAGAATGCTCTTTATAACTTCCATCATTAGCAAATAAATAATTTATTTGCTTGTCTAACCTTTCAAGTGCTATTTGCTTATATTTATTGGATTCCTCCAAAATATCAAACACTGTTGCTCCTACAAAAACTGCAATATCTTGATCTAAACCATGATTATGATTTACCATATAGAATGATTCTTCTACTAATTTTCTCAAATGTATATCAACCATTTCTAGAAACTTATTGCAATTTTTTCCATTCCAATTTTTTACTTTCCAACATTCAAAAAGTTTAGATATATTTATAAGCCTTATAGCTGTCGAATGATCATGCCATGAAAATTCTTCTTTTGAATCTTGTATGTATAATTCATTCCATATATCCATCAATTCCATAGCTTTATCCATATACTTATCAATACCAGTCATTTCATATGCAGTACATAAAATAGGTAAAAATGATAATGAATGTAGCCAAAAAAGCACACTCCTATCTACGCTTAACTGTTTCGCATTTCCCCAAATATCGCCTTCTCCTAATTGGATTAAAGTTTTTTGTCGTGTCAGATAATATCCTTTAATTATATTGTCACTAAATTCAATAGTTTGTTCATCTGATAAATTTTGAAAAGAAAAAACGTTAATTTTCTCTCTATTCATTATATCTTGTAAATTATACATATCTACACTCCCATTAACCATTTATGCTTAAACTTTCATATTTCAATTTTCAAGTATTTATTTTATTATATATCCTTCTAATCTATAACTTTTCTTGTTTCCTTCTTTATTTCTTACAAAAGCTTTTATAGAATAAGTTCCTCTGTATTTTGGAATCCAACTTATTATATTTTCTTTTGTATATTGGGTTTTTACTATTATTTCATCCCCGCTATATATATACCACGCATATTCTAAGTCATAACCATTGGCATTGCACTCAAATTCAATCTTCGAGTCTACAGGTTGAGGTGATTCTAAATTACATTTTATAGATATTATATCTATATTACCTAAATTATTCTTAAATTGCTCCTCAATTTTCAGTCTTTTGTTTCTTTCTTTTCTGTATTTATCTTTATACTCAAATTGTATAGCTTCTGCCATAGCTTCTTCTAGCTTCTCATTTCTTATGCTATTGAGTTTAATTAATTTATTATTTTTTATTAAGATTATATTTTCTTTACCTTGAACTACTGTGTATTTAATACTCTTAAATTTAAACTTAATAACATCTTCTTTCCAATTAAAATCATTAATCTTCAAGTTACCATCAGTATTTATGTAAGTGGAGTATTTGGCTTTTTTTCCTTTTTTACAGTTAACATACATATAATTTTTTTGGAATTCATTATAATTAGTTGCAGACCAACCTCTAAGTGGTTCCTTTTGCCCATTATACAAAACTATCTCATTATCTCCATCTAGTAAATCTTTAATAATGATAGATGTTTCACCGTTATTTCCAAATAAAATATTGCTCTTTATTGAACAATTAATGTTAGGATGTAAATTAAAAACTTGATCATATTTATGTTCTTTGTATCCAGATAAACTATCTATTACCAAAATATCTTCTGAGCTTAAATAAATTACAATTCTCTCATGAACAACTCCGTCATATAAACAATGAACTCCACTTACAATTCCTATGTTGTCATCTATATAATAACTTTTCAATCCACTTTTTTTTATGTTAAGTCTCTTAATGTCTGTGTTTTTCTCATCCACAACTACTGTATTATGTGCATATGACGATACTACATATTTTCTTTCATTTTCATTGTAGTTATAGTTATATCTTCCTGAGTCTATTAATATTGGCGTATTATCTTTATATAATATTAATGACAAATCATCATGATGTTTATGAACCCTTGAATGAAAGGCAGAACTGAATATAAGGTGAGTATTTCTCCCTTTAGAAAAATCTTTAAATGAAGCATATCCGCCTTTACAATAGATGCTATGTCTACATATTTTTTCTTCTAGTTCATCGTACAGTTTTTCCATATTATGGTTTGTAAGTAATGGAGTAAAGTCAATTTTTTTATATTCCCCATCACCCATACCAGGGAGAATATTATCAGGATGGCATATATCATATAAGTATCTTAATTTCACACCTAGCCCATTTTCTATATTTCTATAATCTTTATCTTCATACTTTTTCATTACCTCTGTAAACTCTACTAATCTTAATAAGACTATATATGCATATTCAGGAGATTGTTCTAAGTAAGTTCCATCATATTCATATAAATTATCTAGTTGTAGCCATAGTCTTCTTTTTGAAATTCTCTTCCATTTATATGATTCTTTAAAGTGCTTACATGTAACACTAATTAAATATAATGCTATATCCTGGTCTAGTCCATGATTGTGCTTTTTCATGTAAAAGTTATGTGATACAAGCTTCTTGCCATGCATATATATAATATCTTCTATATATACACGGTCTTTTTCTTCCCAATTAAATATTTCATACATTTTGCAGAGTATTATCCCTCTTATAGCAGTAGCATGATCATGCCAAATAATATTTTGTAAATTTAAATCTTCACATATCTGCCCCCAACTCTTTAATATTTCTAAAGATTTATACATATATCTACAATTTTCATTCTCCCTATAACACCTTGTTAAGTATTCAATCATTATAAAACTGTGTATCCAAAACTTCCAGCTTCTATTTTTTATATCATCATTGTACCAAAGGTCATCTATAACAGACTCTATTATCTCAAACTCTTTTGCTACATATATTTTACCTGCTAGAATATCATCACATATCTTAATCAAGTCATTTTTCTCATAATTTTCAAGTATAGTTATATCATTTTTAATTTGAATCATATAATCACCCATTTTTAAATTTTCATATATTTATATACATCTTCATATATGTGAACAAGTTTATTCCAATCACGATTTTCTATTACCCATTTTTTACCTTTATTTTTAAATTGCAGCATAGTTTCTTCATCACTCATTATATATTTTATCTTTTCACATAAATCCGCTATTGTATTATCAAATATAACTCCATTTACATTATCTTTTATAATTTCTTTTATTGCCCCTACATTTGAACCTATTACTACTTTTCCACACGCCATGGCTTCTAAAGGTTTTAATGGTGTCACAATCTCAGTTACTTCTTCACTTAAACGTGGGAATATACATAAATCAAATACTGAATAATATCTATTCACTTCCTCATGTGGTATTCTTCCAGTAAATATAATCTGTGATTCTAGTCCATATAATTTCACCATTTTTTCTAATTCACTTTTATAGTTACCGTCTCCAACTACTAAGAACTTTATGTTATAAACTCCATCTTTTCTTAATTTAGCAATTGCTTCAATAAGATTTTGTAGTCCTTCATACTTTACTATACTTCCAATATACCCTATAATCAATTTATCTTTTAAATCATATTTATTTGCTATATCATTATCATAAGATAATTCCTTAATCTCAGAAATGTCAACTCCATTAGGTACAATTGTTATCTTTTCTTTATCTATTCCTCTATTTATCAATTCTTTCTTTAAACCTTCACTTATGACAATTACCTGATCTGCATTATGAGCCAAAAAAGTTTCCATCTTATGCGCTAAATTATATTCTTGTGAATTTTTAAAATCAGGTATTCTACTTACTGTTGTCAACTCCCAAAATCCTCTTATTTCATATATAAACGGTAATTGTAACTTCTTAGCAGCTTCAAAAGCAGCCATCCCGTTAACATAGTTAGATGCAGCATGAATTGCAAATGGTTTTTCCTTCTGTGCTATTTCACATATAATATCTTTATACTCATCAACATATGTACTTAACTTGGTATGTCTCATAAATAGTTTAGGTAAACATCTATAGTACACAATACCATCATGGTTTTCTTTTATAATTTTTTCATCATTATTGATACTTTGCTCTTTAAAATCATTTGGAAAACCAGGCCTAGTTATTACTATAGGATCAATCCCTATTTCTTTTTGATTTTTCAATATATAATTAGCCCTTATGCTATATCCATTTTTTAAATATGGCAGAGTTGTATTTAAAACATGTAATGCTTTATTTCCCTGTTTCTTTCTTATGTTTCTTTCAATTTTCTTTGTATATTTTATATCTTTTAATAAATCTAACTTATCTTTATTGATTTCTAATTCTCTTTCAATGAATTTTGCATTTGGCCGTATACTTCTTAATTGATTTAGCACGCCAATTGATTCACTTAATTTACCTTTTTGTTTTAGTTCTTTATATAATTCTCTGCCTTCATTGTAGTTAATTGATGTTTTATCTACATCATAGGATTTCATTTCAACAGAATTGACCTTATTTTTATGTATATTGTTTTCTATAACTTTAGTATTATCATCATAAATAGTGCTTTTCATCTGTCTATTATTTCTCTTATTTCTTTTTACAACTTTCTTTAATCCTTGGCTAAATAATTTAATAATTTTATATGGAAGCAATATTGTATGTTTACTAGGTCTTAAGCCTAGTATTATAGCATCACCTAACTTATATCTTATTGTACGCTTAAGTTCCAATAATTCTTTATTACGTCGTTCATAATTAGCTATATACCTTTTTAATTCTTTATCTTGTATTTTAAATTCTCTTTTATTCTTAGCTAACTCATCTAAATATTTCTTTCTATAGCTTTTGTGTGTTGCAGATTGCTCTTTATAAAAATTAACGCTTTCTTTTAATTCTTTATTCAAATTATATATTTCTTTCATCTTTGAGTGTTCTATATTATATTTTTCTTTAATCTCTAATTCTTTTTCATGAATTTCTATAATCTCGTTATTTTTATTAATAATCCTATATGAAAAATCTTCAATCTCGTTTTCTAAATTCATTATATATTCTTTTAATTTTAGATTTTCATCTTTTACTTCAAAGTAATCTTTCATCTTATCTATTATATAATCATCACCCATTATTTAACCTTACCTCTCTATAACTTATTATATATTTGTAGAAAATCACTTTTTTCTTCATTCCAATTATATTTATATTTAGAATACTTACAATTATTTTTAAGCATATTATTTAATTTGATATCGAATAACATATTTACAGCTTTGGCAATCTCATTTGTATCACTAGAATCTATGCATATACCTAATTCATTGTTTTCTACTATTTTCTTTATTTCTGGAAAATCACTTGCTATAACTGGTACTTCACACATTACATACTCTAACAATTTGTTTGATATAGTAGAATAATGATTATAACATGTGTTTTGTAAAACTTGAAACCCTAAATAAGCATTTCTAGTATATTTCAACAAATCATTTACAGGTACCTTCTCTACAAATCTTACCCTTTCCTCAACTCCATAATCCTTAACCATTTTCTTTATTGTAGGCTTTAATTTACCGTCTCCAATAAATACAACTATACCTTTATTAATATGAGGAATGGCCTCTACTATTTTCTCAAGGCCTCTTCCTTCTTGAATTCCACCTTGGTATAATAAAATAGGTTCTTCTCTAGGTATATTGGCTATTTCATATAAATCTATCTTTTCTAATTCATCTATATCCACATAAAAAGGATAATTATGTACAACAGATGGTTTATTAATATTGTATAGCTCAGCTGTATATTGAGCTCTCGTATCTGTAGTCATAATCATAGCATCTATTTTTTTCACCAAATATTTTTCTAGATAATAATACTGTTTTCCCACATATCCAGTCCTACTTGTTTGGACTTCATGGGAATCATATATTAGTTTTGAATTTCTAAATATTTTTGAACATATATATCCTTGTGGAAGTGTGTTCAAATCATTACTATGATATATATCATACTTATCATCTAAACCTTCTTTTACCATCCTCGCAAATATGCAAAATCTATTCATAGCTTTTAATAAACCTATTTTCTTTAAAATTTTGAATACCATATATATTGGCAACATACATATTAAAACTGGTAACATAAAAATAGCCAATAGTTTATTATTCTTTAAATATTTTTTTACATTTTTTAAAATTTTACTTAATTTTAAGTGAGTGTCATTGTATCTCTTTACTCTTACAACTTTAAAATCATTTATCATCTCTTCATAAGGTAAATTCTTATCCTTATGATCATGTATCGCTACAAGCTTTACCTTGTATCCATCTTCTGCTAATGCTGTACACTCCCTTAATACTCTTGCATCATTAGTAAAATGATTCCAAACAAACATACATACTTTTTTCTTCATATATATCATCCTTATTTTTTCTTCATATATTCTCTATATTTAGGTACAACTTCCTTTGTGTCTCCATATTGAACAAATTTCCCTTTTTCTATCCATAGTACTTTATCACACATATTCTCCACTACTCCTAGACTGTGGGATACTAATATAACAGTTCTATCTCCGTTTATAAGTTCTTTCATTCTGTTATAACTCTTCTCTTTGAAGGCTTGATCTCCAACACCTAATACTTCATCTATAAGCAGTACATCTGGCTCTACTTGTGATGCAATTGAGAAAGCTAATCTACTTTTCATACCAGAGGAATAGGTCTTCAGAGGATTATAGATAAAATCACCTAGCTCAGAAAATTCTATTATACTATCTATTCTTTCATCTATGTCCTTTTTAGATAGACCTAATAAAAGGCCATTAATATATATATTTTCATGACCTGATAATTCGGCTTGAAAACCTGCCCCTAAAGTTAATAGGGATATTGAATTAGTACTTGTTTCTATGGTTCCAGAATCAGGTTTAAATATTCCTGCTATGGTTTTTAGTAAAGTAGTTTTTCCTGAACCATTAGAACCAATGATTCCTACTGTTTGTCCACCTTCTATTGAAAATGACAGATCCTTTATTGCCCATACTTCTTTTTTTCTAGATTCTTGCTGTTTTCCAAAAATAGTTCTAACAATTTCATGTTTCATATTCATATTTCTTATGAATTTATATTTTAAATTAAGATTTGTTGCTTTTATTGCAATATTAGTCATATTAAATCACCTTCGTATAGTTTTTGTCAAATTTATACAAGAACTTAAGTCCTGTGGCCATTAGAATAATACTTACACATAACCAAATACCTAATTCCTTATATAAGGGGCTAATACCATGCATAAATATATTTCTATAGCTAGTATAAAAAGTAGTCATAGGATTAAACCACCACAAAAACCTTATTTTTTCTGGTATTCTATCTAAAGTGTATAAAGAAGGAGATAAGTAAAACCATAATCGTAAACTAAAGGTCAATATATTATTAATATCTCTAAAATACACTCCAAGATGGGCTAGTATAGTTCCTAATCCATATAAAAACATGAACTGCACAAAAAATATGGGTACAAATTCAAATATATGCAATGTAAATGGAATTTTGTATATTCCTATGAGAACCAATAACATAGATAGACCAAATATATAATATACTGAATTTGTAATGTTTTTAATAAGAGGTAATAGGAATTTAGGTATATATATCTGATGTAATAACCCTGACCTAGACTTTATACTGGATGTGGATGTGGTTATCGTAGTAGATGTCCACTTCCATGATAAAAGTGCACAGAATACGAACACAGGAAAATTTTTGTCACCTCTACCAAATATCACAGAAACTACTAATATATACACTAACATATACATGAGTGGATCTAACAACCACCATATATATCCTAAATAAGTTTCTGTTAGATTAACTTTTAATTCCGATTTAATACTATACATCATAAACTCTCTATACTTTTTTAAATCATCATATGCTTGCTTTAGAATATTCACCTTTATCTTCTGCCTTTCTTGTTACAACTTTTTTTAGGGTGTTCATGTATTGGGCCGTTAATTCTTCCCTATCATAATTTTCAATTGTGTACTCACGTGCATTATTTCCCATTTGTTCTAGACTGTTTTTCAATTCCTCTATACTTTCGAATTTTTTTATATATTTTTCTAACTCTAAGCCGTTTTTAAAATGCAATCCTAAATCATTATTCTGTATCATATCTGTTACTTCACCCTTTGGCCCTAAATATAATACTGGTCTTTTATTAGCCATTATATGAAAGAGTTTAGAAGGTATAAAGTTAGCAAATTCATTACTATCTTTTAACTTAACTATCCCCATATCACATATTTGATAATACTCCTCAACCTTACTTTTATCCATGGACCCTAACAGCTTTATATACGATATTTCCTTATCTTTAATATAATTTTCTATAGATTCCCATTCAGCTCCATGTCCGATAATATACACTTCTTTATTTTCTATTTTCATTTCTTCAAAAAAATCTATCATACCCTTTATATCTTGGGAAATGCCCACCGTTCCAGCATAGCAAAATTTCAATATATTATCTTTACTTCTTTCCTCATGATTTATATTGTTTATTAATATTCCGTTCTCAACCACATCTATCTCATTTTCATCCATACCTTCTTCAATGAGAATCTCTTTGAAACTTTTTGTTGTGACCACAATATGGTCTGCCCTTTTGCATAAATACATTTCTAAGGCTTTAATCATTTTAAAATACATGGAATTTTTGCTCGAAAATGTGCCTAACATTTGAATAAACGTTATATCCCTTAATTCCAAGACAAAAGGAATTTTATTCTTTTTGGCCATATAATATGCAAACAGCGGTGCAAATACGGGGCCTGATGTACCAACCACCACATCATAGTCTTTCATTTGTATATTCCCAATAAAAGTATTTAAAAAGGCTGATATCAAAAAGCTAAGATATAATATTATTCGATTTATCTTATTGGTATTGGCACGTATGATACTTTTTATCCTATATACATTTACTCCATCTACCTCTTCCTTAGAAAATAAATGATTTTTATAACCTTTATATATTTTCCCTTTAGGATAATTTGGATATGTAGTAACCACAGTTACATTATTATTTTCACTCCAAAGTTTGCAAGTTTCATATACCCTGAAGGCTCCTGCTGTTATTTCTGGATAAAAAAACTGGGATACATATAATATATTCAACGCTTTCCTCCATATATTAATCTAATTTATTTTTAGCTTCCTCTATGGCAACTTTTGTTTTATCAGTTATTTCTATAAACTTTACTTTATTTGTCATAACTACATTATTTTTAATGTCTTCATTCTTCTTATTTATGACTTCTTCTATTTGAGCAACTTCTTTTAGTATATCTCTTGCCTTATCTACTTCTCCATTTTTTTCATATATTTCACTAGCTAATAATAGGCCCCTTGCCTTATCTTCATAAGCCCTATTATCTAATGGATGAGTTTCTACTAATTCTCTTATTAACTCTATTCCTTTTTCCATCTCACCATTTTTAAAATAGAATTTAGCTCCTTTAAGTAAAGCCCCATTATCATGTTTAGATAAGCTAAGTCCCTTTTCCATGATTTTAATAGATTCACCTATCATACTTTTGTCTTTTTTATTCTTTCCTACTATATTTAATAAATTAGCATAATCTACTTTCTTGTTTCCATCAAAAGGACTTGATGTACAAGCCATATCAAAGCTCCTGATAGCTTTTTCTATTTTTCCACTTCCAACATATGTTGCTGCATTTTTTGTGGCATTATAGGATATATAATTCATCCCACTTACTATTATGAATACTGCAGTAAATCCAAGGTATATTCCTTTTGCAGATGTGTTAATGTCTTTTTTATAAAAGGATATTAAACTTCCAATTAATAGCCACATAATTATTGGTATTGCAGATAATGACATGTCAAAATCAATAAAACTATGACCTAATATACATACTATAGCTATAAATAAAGATGATAAAATTATCCTATCTCCCTCATTTGATTTTCTATATATTTTATAGGACATATATAAAAATCCCATCAAAGTTAATGCAAATAATACTATTCCTAAAGTTCCTATTTCAACCCATAATTGCATATAGTAGTTATGCACTTGTGTAGAAGTATAAGCATAGGTCTTATAAGAATGATACAATGTACTCCAACCGCCGCCACCTGTACCAACTATAGGATACTCCTTTATTATTTTAAATGCATCTTCATAAAAAACAGTTCTTTCTGTAACCGTATTAGTAGTAAAACTTATGGTCATAATTCTATTTGCCAAGGTTTTTGGTAAAATCTTAGCTAATAAACTCTTGCTACTTAAAAGGACTATTGGACTTATTAATCCTAAACCAGGGATTACATAGTTATATATTTTTTTATTTAAATTTAATTTTCTGAGAATCTTATATATTCCTATATAAACACCAAAGGATACAACAGCACCTACTACAACCCAAAGCATTCCCATTGCATTACCTTCTTCAGCAAATTGAGTTACTTTTTTCAATATGATTACAGTTCCAATAGCATTTCCTAGAAAGGCACTAATAAAGTTTATTTTAGCATCCTTACCTATTAATATGTAATAGATAAATCCACATAAAGGTAAAAATACCCATGCACCCCTAGAGTAGGATAGAATTAACCCTAAAAATAATAGGAAGCTACTTATTTGAAAAGCATATTTTTCTATTTTGTAAGATACACTAATGCCCCCGTAAGATAGAAAAAGAATTGCTAGGGTATATATACCAAAAGCATTATGATATTGGAAAGTAGAACTTAACATTTTCCCTTCATAAGCACCCTGATAGCTCCATAGAGAAAACATAGCTCCAATACCTATAATTGCAACAACAACTCCTGATCCAACTAAAAATCTTATTAAATCTTTAACTCTTTTATACGTATTAATATGATTTTTAGCCATTATTAAAACTAATAAATATGTAATGTATTTTAAAGTTTCTTGTATAGATAGATTCAGATTAACACTAAAAAGAGTAGCTATTATATAGGATATAACCACACAGGATAAACCTAATTCTACTATAGAAAATTTAACTGTCTCTTTCCCATTTGAAAGTAAAAATACCATTCCTAACAAACCTATTATTAATTGTACTGGAAGTAATTCCTTTTGAAAAAACAGACCTCTAAAAAAAGGCGTAAAAAAAACAACACTTAAGAGTACATAATATAATCTTTTAGGTTTTACAAATCTATCATTACTTGATATGTGTTCCATAATTTATCCCCCTAGTGAATTTCTATGAGTTTAATTAAAAGTTAAGGGGGTTAGAGTTTGGACTTTTATTTAACTCTTCTCCCTTAACTAATTATCTATTTATTATCTACCACTGCAAATTTAATAGTAGCCTTACAAGCAACTTCATCTCCCACATAAGCTACAGCTTCACCTTTTCCCATTCCTCTTCTCATACTAACCATTTCCACTTCTAGTCTTAACGTATCTCCTGGTACAACTTGCCTTCTAAATTTAGCCCCTTCAATTCCAGTAAACATGGCTAATTTCCCCTTGTTTTCTTCCATGCTAAGTACAGATACAGCACCTACTTGTGCCAATGCTTCTACAATAAGTACTCCTGGCATAATAGGATTTCCAGGAAAGTGACCTTGGAAGAAAGGCTCGTTTATTGTTACGTTTTTAATTCCTACTGCTCTTTTTCCCACTTCCATTTCAGTTATCTTATCTACTAATAAAAATGGATATCTGTGTGGAATTATCTTTTGTATTTCTATATTGTTTAACATATTGTTCATCTCCCTTTTCGTTGTTGATTAATCCTTATTTATTTTTAGTTAACAACCTACCAATAACGTCAAATGATTGATAACATTGATTATTAACGGATTAACTTTAAAATCGTATAAAAGAATGTAGATATTATTATGTACTTTCATGTTTATCATATTCTCTCTAACATTTTAATTCTACCTTACTAAGATAATTTATTCAACCGTTCGACATGATATTACAGTCTTTTCCACATTTTTCTAACTATCTTTCTAAAAAATAAGAATCAATAACTATACGTTATTGATTCTTTCGTTTTTAGTTAATTGTTTATACATCTCGTTAGCCAGACCTAGACCTCTGCCTCTTGCCATATTAGATGCAATCTTTTCATCTAGCATTTCTTCAAATATTTGCCTACCATTACTTTTTTCTGTTAAATCTGAATCGCCTATAGTACTTTTCATATTCTTAAGCATTAAATTTACAAAATACTCTTCAAATTGATTACAAGCTTCTTTTAGGTCTTTGTTTTTTTGATTAGTGCTGATTTGTTGGAGTTGTGGGTTTGTTTCTATTTTCATGAGGTTACCTCCGTTTGATTAATCATGAAACTAATTTATCTTCTTAAATTATTTGCTTGTTCTAACATTTGGTCTGCTGTTTGGATGGATTTTGAGTTTATTTCGTAGGCACGTTGGGCCATTATCATTTTTACCATTTCTTCTACGATTTGAACATTAGATGTTTCTATGAATCCTTGCTTTATATTTCCACCTTGACCTTCATCAGCTTCTACAGGTTCTCCTGATACGGCGCTTTGTTTGTATAGGTTTCCACCTTTAGCCTCAAGTCCCTGTCTATTGGCAAAGGTAACTATCTTTAATAGGCCTAATTCTTCAGCCTCTTCTTCACCTTTTAGTTTAACAGTTATTGTTCCTGATCCTGATACATTAATACTTTCAAAATCTTCTCCTAGTTCTATATCTCCACCATCGCTTTGTACAAAATAGCCATCTGAAGTAACAAGTCTTGCTTCCCCATCTGTTACACTTATTTTAAAACTACCATCTCTTGTATAGAATAAATTATCATTAGCATCCCTTACTTCAAAAAAACCATCTCCGTCTATGGCTATATCCAGTTCATTATTTGACTGCTCTAAATTTCCTTTAGCAAAGCTTCTTACCGTAGCTATGGGCATTACTCCATGGCCAACTTCTAGATTAACTGGTTTTCCTCCACTTTCATCTGCATTAGACTTAGATAGTTTTTCGTAAAATAAATCCTTAAATTCAGTTCTCTGTTTCTTATATCCTGTAGTTCCTACGTTTGCCAAGTTATTAGAAATAGTATCTATGTTAAGTTGTTGTGCTTTCATTCCCGATGCTGCTGTCCAAAGTGAACGCATGATAAATTCCTCCTTCTATACTTTCCCTATTTCATTTACCGTTTTACCCAAGGTCTCATCATAAGCCTTTACTATTTTTTGGTTAGTTTCATAATTTCTGTATAAACTAATCATCTTAGACATTTCCTTAATAGAATTTACATTGGATCCTTCTAGGAATCCTTGTAGTACTTTTCCATTGAAGTCCTTTTCTATAGGTTCTATTCCTTCTTCCATCTTATATGTATTGTTTCCTAATTTTCTTAGGTCTTTTTTATTTTCAAGGTCAACAACCTTTAAAGTGTCCCAATACTCATTGTCTAAAAGTATTTCTCCTCTTTCATTTACACCTATCTTTTCAGCATCTATTTCAATTATTCCATATTCGCCTAATACAGGATATCCATCTTGAGTCACCAATTCTTTGTTTTCATTTAATTTAAAACTTCCATCCCTCGTATATCTTATACCATCTGGAGTTTGTATTTGAAAAAATCCATCTCCATCTATGGCCATATCCAAATCACTTTCTGTATTTTGCATATTCCCTTGTAAAAAATTAGTTGCTATTTTATTTATCTTTACTCCTGAGTTTAATGTTCCTATGACCCCTGGAGGTGTAGGCATAACCAAATTATCTACTGGGTTTCCATCTACTAATACTTGTCCGTTTTCGTTTATTTCAAAGGGCGCTTGTCCTACAAATATAGGTCCTTTATTCCCTATTACCAAATTGCCTCCATTAGTATTTATATTTCCACTTGAGTTCATATCAAAAGTACTTAAATATCCATCTTTATTTACAGCTACCTTTAAAGTTCTTTCATGACTATTCATGTTATCATATTTTGTTCTAAAATATCCACTATCAGTCTTTAATTCATATCCACTTCCAACCTTTGTTACTTCTATACCCTTACTTGGTTCCTCAAATCCTTCTCGCGGATCAACCTGCTTACTTATTAACACTTCTGGGAAACTCTCTGTTATTACTAAATCCCTTTTATAACCTGCAGTGTTCATATTAGCTATATTATTAGTTATTACATCTAATTTCTTTGTATTAATACTCATTCCCGTTGTAGCTGCATATAGTCCTCTTAACATATTTAACCTCCGTAGTTAATCGTTAGTCGTTGGTCGTTGGTCGTTAGTCGTCTTTTGTTGTCAACGACTAACCATTAACCTATCTCTTTCCTTTCCCATTATATCGACAAAAAACAAAAAAACTTTAGAAGAAATGATAAAAAAGTTATTTATTAACCATTGGTAGTTATTCGTTTTTTGTTGCTCTTTAGTCGTTAAACGACGAACCACAAACGATTAACCTTTAACCATAAATAAAAGGATAGTTGCTAAACAACTATCCTCGCTTATCTATCTATTTTTTTCTGAAGCTCTTTGAGCTCATCATACTCTTTTCTATTACATTGAAAGATTCTAATGCTATACCTGTACCTTTAGCTACACAGGACACGGTGTCTTCAGCTATATAGGTTGGTATTCCAGTTCTTTCTTCTATAAGTTTATTTAGACCTTCTAATAATGAACCTCCACCCGTCATTACTATTCCCCTATCACTAATATCAGCTGCTAGTTCTGGTGGAGTTCTTTCTAGTACAGCGTGAACTGCTTCTGCTATTAAAATTACTGGTTCTTCTAGGGCTTCTAACATTTCTTCCGAGTTAGTAGTTATAGTCTTTGGAAGACCAGAAATAAGGTCACGACCTCTACATTCCATTTTTGTCACTTGTTTTTTAGGATATGCACAACCTATTTCTTTCTTCAATGCTTCTGCTGTTCTTTCTCCGATTAGTAGGTTATGCTTTTTTCTCATATATTTAACTATATTCTCATCAAAGGTATCTCCAGCTACTTTTATGGATTTGCTAGCAACTACTCCCCCCAGTGAAATAACTGCAATATCTGCCGTACCTCCACCAATATCTACTATCATATTTCCATCTGGTCTTGTTATGTCAATTCCAGCACCAATGGCAGCTGCAATTGGTTCTTCGATTATATGAGCTCTTCCTCCACCGGCTTCTTCAGTAGCCTCAATGGCAGCTCTTTTTTCTACTTCTGTTACACCACTAGGAACACATACTATTATCTTAGGCTTGAAAAATCTTCTCTTGCCACAAGTCTTTTGAATAAAGTATCTAAGCATTCTTTCCGTTACTTCATAGTCTGATATAACACCATCTCTAAGTGGTCTTATGGCCACAATATTTCCAGGAGTTCTACCTAACATCCTTCTAGCTTCTTCGCCAACTGCTAATAATTGATTTGTATTTTTGTCTATAGCTACTACGGATGGTTCTTGTAGAACAATTCCTTTTCCTTTTATAAAAACTAATACACTAGCCGTTCCTAAATCTATACCAACTTCCATACCTAATCCAAACATAATAGTCTCCTTTCATTATAATCATATATAACTATAAAATCCCATGATTTTCTACTTTTCGACAAATCTTTACAACATAGTTTTTTTCCATCATTCTATATTTCTATATAACCTGTATAAATCCTTTATTAAATTTAGTATTTTTACTATTTTGTAAACTTTTCTTTTATATTTTTCCAAATTTCGCCAATAGTATTTTTTATTCATATAAGTTTAGAGATTAAAATTATAGTTAAGAGCTTAGAATTAAAATATAAAACGGCTCAACCCCAAACCTTCAAACCCTTAACTGAACTTTCATTTTCCAGTTCTACTCCCCTATGGTTCTGCATATGATTTATCAAGGGATGTATCAAAAGGGGGGTAATTTCAAGTGAAAGATTATATAGAAGAGAGAGCAATAGAAATAGCTAAATATATTATAAATGAAAAAGCAACGGTTAGGCAAACTGCAAGAGTATTTGGTGTAAGTAAAAGTACAGTTCATAAGGATGTTACAGAACGTCTTCCTAAGATAAACCCTCGTGTTGCAAATCAAGTTAAGATAATACTTGATAAAAATAAAGCCGAAAGACATATTAGAGGTGGCAAAGCGACTCGAATGAAATACAGAAGCTCATAATATATGAATAAACCCTACGGAGACTTTATAAACAATAGAACTGTCGGTTTAGAGTTAAGGGTTTAGAGTTAAGAGATTTTATCACCAAACCCTTAACCCTAATCTCATAACATTGTACACATATTTATTAAGGGATGAGAAAAACAGGGTAAACACCCTGTTTTTTATTATTTATTTCATAAACTTTTCTGGATCTACATTTTTTCCATCTAATAGTACTTCAAAGTGTAAATGTGGCTTCTCACTTATTTCAAACAAAGCAGTTTTTCCTACACCACTTATGGTTTGACCTTGTTCTACTATGTCTCCCACACTTACCATTTCTGTAGTGCTTAAATTAGCGTATTTAGTAATTAATCCGTTTGCATGGGATATAGCTATAGTAATTCCCAGCCTTGAATCTGTTATTACTTCTATTACTTCACCATCAAGGACTGAAACTACAGGAGTATTTAATTCTGCTTCTATGTCAATGCCCTTATGGGTAGTATATTGGTCCAATGTCTTAGAATATGTAAGTGTATCTTCTGCATAATTCATGCCTATTGTTCCATCTAATGGCTTTATCATATTCATATTAGCCAGACTAGATGAAGGAACTGCTTCTTCTTCATCAATCTTTAATACTGGAACTTCTTCATCTACTTTAGTATTTGTAGTTTTTCTAGATACTAATGTTTTTGTTGGATCCTTGCTTTTTTCAACTTTTTTGGCAACTTGACGTTGATCGTTCATCTCTGCCTTTAAATCTTCCATTTCGTCTTCTATAAAGATTATAGGTTCATCTATATCTTCTACATTTTCTGCCACATTTTCATTATTAAAGTAATCCTCTCCTATTTTGTCATCTTCAACCTTATTTTTATTAACCCATACGGCACTTGTGGCCAATATGAAAACGCCTAAAAATAAGACAATGTAGAAGGATTTCTTCTCTAATAATTTATGAATACTGTTTTTGTTTTTCATAAAAACACCTCCATTATGTAGTTTTGCCAGAGTGGGCAAATTCATACATGGAGATGCGATTTTTTTCATATCTATTTCATTTTCATAATCTCTACACCTATATAATAATGCTTTAATATATCATCATACTTATAGCCTTCCTTAGCCATACCGTTGGCTCCCCATTGGCTCATGCCAACTCCATGACCATAACCTACCGTATTAAATATTATGTCTCCTCCACCGTATCTTATACTAAAATTGGCAGATCTTAAACCTAGGGCACTTCTCACATCTCTACCTCTTATAATTTTGTTTCCTATTTTTATTTTTAATATTCTTCCACCTTCACTTCTTTCCACAATTTTTATCTGGGATTTAATATTTTTCTCACTAATGCTTATATCCTTATATTTCTTTTTCATCTTAGCTACAAACTCACTAGGCCTAAGAACATACTCATCAGTATAGTGTGGTGCTTCCTTTTCATAAGGGCTTTCTACACTTCTTAAATAAGGAACTGCACTAGTAAATACATCTTCTGAGTTTTCCGTTTTACCACCGCTAGTGGAATGGAATAGGGGTTGAGATATGGGTTTTCCTTCATAAGTCATTATGAGTCCCTTTGTACTTTCTACTGCGTCTTCTATTTTAGGATAGTAATCCCTCATCCAATGTTTTGGTTTTACATCTCTAAGGTCAGATTCATCCCTATACACTTGACAGTGCACATCATCACAAAGTTCACTATCCTTATGTCCTGGGTTCCCCTTTCCCCTGTAAGCTTTTACACGGGACACTGCATAGCTTCTAGCAGCAATGGCTTGCGCCTTTAATGCTTCCATTTCAAAGCTAGCTGGCATTTCTGACGATACTACGCCCTTTAGGTATTCTTCTATTTCTACTTTCTGCACCTTATCCTTTTTAGTCCTATATACATATACATATTTTATGTCTTCTTTAATAATCTTTTCCTTTTTTATGCTCTTTTCGCCTATATCACAACTCCTTATTAGTATAGCTGGAATTATGATTATTACAACAAAAATCCATATGGTTAGTCCAATAATTTTTTTCATAAGTACCTCCCTTTTGTATAGGTTGTTTGTTAGTCGTTATTAGTTATTTGTTATTCGTTTTTACTATGAACGATTAACCATTAAACCTTAACAACTTATCTTATAATCCTTATTCACGAAAGGGGACTTTTATGACAAACAAAAAAGATGATTAATCTACATCAATCATCTTGTATTACGACATTATATTATATATTTCCCAGGAAATCCTATTATTCTTATTCAATTCTTTCAATATTTGCACCTAGACTTCTCAGTTTTTCTTCAATTTTCACATATCCACGATCCACATGGTAAATATCATCTATAATAGTTTCTCCATCTGCCACCATTCCTGCTAATATTAATGCGGCTCCAGCTCTTAAATCAGTTGCCTTAACTTGTGCTCCATCTAATTTTTTTACACCTTCAACGACAGCACTTCTTCCTTCTATTTTTATATTGGCCCCCATTCTCTTCAGTTCTCCCACATGCATAAATCTATTTTCAAATACAGTTTCTATCACTACACTAGTTCCACTTGCCATAGTTAATATGGACATGAATTGAGATTGCATATCCGTAGGAAACCCTGGATATGGTAAGGTTTTAATGTCCGTTGGAATTATTTCTCTATTTGATATAACTCTTATGGAATCTCCATTTTCTTCTATTACAATTCCACATTCCCTCAGCTTTGCTGTCATGGGTTTTAAATGACCTGGAACTACATTGCATATTTCCACATCTCCACCACAAATGGCAGTAGCAGTCATGAAAGTTCCTGCTTCTATTCTATCTGGAATAATAGTATGATTGCAATGACCTAACTCTGTAACGCCTTGAATTTTTATAGTATCTGTTCCTGCTCCCCTTATATTTGCTCCTAGGCTATTTAAGAAATTGGCTAAATCTACAATTTCAGGTTCTTCTGCCACATTTTCTATTATGGTAGTTCCCTCAGCCAATGTAGCAGCCATCATTATATTTTCTGTAGCTCCCACACTAGGGAAATCTAAATATATGGTAGTTCCAATTAATTTTTCAGCACTAGCTTCTATGTATCCATGATCTACTTTTATATTGGCACCCAAAGCTTCAAATCCCTTTAAATGAAGATCTATAGGTCTAGATCCAATGGCACAACCTCCAGGCAGTGATATTTTAGCTTTGCCACACTTAGCCAAAAGGGGACCCATAACCAAAAATGAAGCTCTCATTTTTCTAATTAAATCATAGGGAGCCTCACAAGTGTTTATATTTTTCCCATTAATTTTTATTATTTCTGTTTTTTCTTCGTAAGATACACTAGCACCTAAAGCCTTTAGTAATTCCTGCATAACCACTACATCTTTTAAATTTGGAATTTCTTCAAGTATACATTCATCATTAGATAATATACTAGCTGCCAATATGGGGAGTACTGAATTCTTAGCTCCACTAATTTTAACTCTACCTTTTAATTCATCTGTTCTTTTTACTAGAAACTTTCCCACATATATGTCCTCCTTTATCGTTAAACGTTAATGGTTAGTCTTTAATCGTTTTTACTTTTAACGAATAAGGGTTCACCATTAACGAACAACCGCTCTTTTAGTATCCTATGGTAATCAATGGATATCCTATTATTACATAAGTTTTTTCGTCATAATTATTATATCTCATGGCAATATTTATATTTACCTTTTTTCCACCATATTGTATCCATTTTTTGAAATTCTTAGTATATCCTGTTATACTAACTATATTTTTGTCTTCATATTCTTCTTCTACCTTTATTTTATATGTATCTATTAAATTCTTCACTACTTCCTTTTTTTCCTCTTTAGTCATTTCTTTATTATAAGTTCCTATAAAAGAAGTATAGTAATTTATTTCACCATATTCCTTCAAACCTTCACTAATTTTCTTTTTAACTGCCTCTATGGATTCCTTTTTCACAGAAGTATAGTCTATTACTATGTTTGTTTCTTTTATGTCTTCTCCCTTGTTACTTTGTATTATTAAAGACATGTCATAATCCACTCGGTCATAAAAACCATTTATCTGTACAATATTCTCATCTGAATTATTTTCTATCTGAACTTGTTCCATATTTAGTTTTTCACTAATGTCTTTTAACATGACCATAGCCTTTTCTTCATCTATGGAACCTTCCATGTAGATATGTCCATTAATATTCATCTCTTTAAAGTCTCCATCGAATGAATCCATTATATCATCCATTCCAATATTTTGTGCACTAGATACAAACCCAATTCCTAAAATAATTATTAATATGATTCCAATACTTTTTATACCCCTCATCCTAAAAACCTCCTCTGATATTTATCTCTAATTTAAATCTTTTAAACAAAGTCTTTCATAAAAAAATGCAGCTGTTTTCTTAACCACCTGCTATAATTCATCTACGATCATATGTTTTTTTATAAGGAAGGAAAGTGCAGCTAACAAACATGTTAAAGGGGGACGAAAACATATTTGCACTCCACTCTCTTCCCTACTATTAAAGATTATTGACCAGAGAGGTTTTTTTTATACATTTTTTCTTATTACTTACATCATAATTCCATTATTTTTTAATTCACATACTCCACATTTTTCACCAGTTAATTTATCAAAAAAATTTACTTCTTTAAATTCATTAACAAAATAAGGAGCTTCTTTTTTTAATTCTTCCATATGTTCTTCACACAAGTATTTATTTTTACTTCTCTTAAACTTTTCCGGTAAGTTAGGCATGTTATCCATTATTACATTATCCACTTCTACAGCTTCTTTGCTTGCCAGGGTTAAAGCTATAGGTCCTGCAGTATCATCCTTTTCAATTTCCTTATATGTAATGTCAGCCATTTTGGCTATGTCCATCATCTTATCTCTAATCATTTCCGGTATATCATTTCTTATAACTAACTTATCTATTCTTTTATCTGTAACTTTTTCTTTTAATATGGTCAATGCTTCTTTTTTCATCACTTGTTCTTCCAAAAGCGCAAATACTATTCTCTCCCTGTAATCTCCCAGCCAATGTTTCTTCTCTTCACCTTTTATCTCAAAGCCACCAGTAAGTCCCATTGTTGTATATTTTTCTAATTCACTTTCAAATTGCATATATATCACATCCTTTTTATATTAAAGTTTAAGTTTTTTAATCTCTAAACCTATATAGATTATAACCGAAATATGAAAAAATTTCTTATATGATAGATAAACTACGACCAATCTAAAGGTATATGAACTTACTTCGGTCATATAAATAAAAAATATTTTATAAGGCAAGTCACTATCAGACTATGTAGTACGAATCTTATAGTTAGGATAGAAGGTTCACAATTGTTTACAGCATATGATGTTCTGATGTTCCACCTTCTAAAAATTTTTCATCCATATTCCCTTGTAAGTAGCTAAAATTTAATAAACTTGGACGTAGTTATCTATAGACATAGCACTTCCAAACTCATTAAACTCTAAATACCTACAAGTTTCTATAATTCAAATTTTTTTTAAAATCATAGAACATCACAATCTTCTAGTGCAAACAATCATGAACTTTCTAACGCTATTATAATATTTACACTATATAGTCTGATAGTGACTTACCTGTGAAACGTTTTGATTTATAGAAACGTAGTAGGTTCACAAAAGTTAAGTTTGGAAGCAGTTTATCTATAAAGATACTATATCTATTATTTATATTTTTCACTTCTATTTTTATCTTTATACAATATAAAAAAACCTAGACCATTGGTCTAGGCTTATTATATTTATTTATCTTTCATTGTAACTAAGATACGAGCCTTCGCACGTCTAATTGCGTTTCTAGCTCTTTTTTTATCGACATTCTCATCAGAACTATTTAGGTTCTCTTCTGCTCTTTTTAAAGCTTCTTCAGCCCTTTTAACATCTATTTCATCAGGCCATTCACATGAATCTGCCACAATAGTAGTTTTCTCAGTTTTTACTTGAATAAAACCACCAGAGCAAGCAGCTTCCTTGAATTTACCATCTTGTTTTATTTTAACAATACCTGGTGCTAAAGGACTTACTGTATGCATATGATCTTTTAGAATACCTAAATCCCCACTTACAGTTCTAACTACTATTTCTTCAACTTCACCCTCAAAGAAATCGCGCTCAGGGGTTACTATTTCTAGCTTAAATGTAGAAGCCATTTCTTCACCTCCTAAAAAGACAAATGAACTTGTCTTTTAGCTCTCTTTCTTAGCTTTTTCTACAGCTTCGTCTATAGTTCCTACATAAAGGAAAGCAGACTCTGGTAAATCATCATGCTTACCATCTAAGATTTCAGTAAATCCTCTGATAGTTTCTTTGATAGGTACATATTTACCTTCCATACCAGTAAACTGCTCAGCAACTGAGAATGGTTGAGATAAGAATCTTTGTATTCTTCTAGCACGAGCTACTACTACCTTATCTTCATCAGTTAATTCATCCATACCTAATATGGCTATAATATCTTGAAGTTCCTTATATCTTTGTAGAACTTCCTGAACTCTACGAGCTACTCTATAGTGTTCTTCTCCAACTGTGGCTGGGTCCATAATTCTAGATGTGGAATCTAGTGGATCCACGGCTGGATAAATACCTAGGGATGCTATATCTCTAGATAATACAGTCTTTGCATCTAAGTGGGCAAATGTTGTAGCTGGTGCCGGGTCAGTTAAGTCATCCGCCGGTACGTATACAGCTTGAACAGATGTGATAGAACCCTTCTTAGTAGAAGTGATTCTCTCTTGTAATGCACCCATCTCAGTAGCTAGTGTTGGTTGGTAACCAACGGCAGAAGGTATACGTCCAAGTAGGGCTGATACCTCTGAACCCGCTTGTGTGAAACGGAATATATTATCTATAAATAGAAGTACATCTTGCCCTTCTCTATCTCTAAAATATTCAGCCATAGTAAGACCTGTAAGCGCAACACGCATTCTAGATCCTGGCGGCTCATTCATCTGACCGAAAACTAGAGCAGTTTTATCAATAACTCCAGAATCAATCATCTCATGGTAAAGGTCATTACCTTCTCTTGTTCTTTCACCAACTCCAGCAAACACTGAAAGTCCACCGTGTTGTTTTGCTATATTGTTAATAAGTTCCATGATAAGTACTGTCTTACCAACTCCAGCTCCTCCAAATAGACCGATCTTACCACCCTTAACGTAAGGTGCAAGTAAGTCAACTACTTTTATACCAGTCTCAAATAATTGAGATGAAGTATCTTGTTCATCAAAAGGAGGGGCCTCTCTATGAATAGGAAACTTTTCCTCTGAACCTACATCTCCCTTTTCATCTATAGCCTCACCTAATACGTTAAATAATCTTCCTAAAGTCTTTTGTCCTACAGGAACAGAAATTGGCGCTCCCGTATTTATTGCGTCTACTCCCCTTGTAAGACCATCAGTAGATGACATGGAAATACATCTTACAGTGTCATCTCCCACGTGTTGAGCAACTTCGGCAACGATTTTCTTTCCATTTAAATCTATTTCAATGGCATTTAGAAGCTCTGGTAAATTATCCGATTCAAATTTAATATCTAGTACAGGTCCGATAATTTGAATAACCTTACCTACATTATTAGCCATCTCAACTCACATCCTTTCTGTGAATATAGCATGTATATATTATTTATGTTTAAATTCTTATTTCAACGCTTCTGCTCCTCCTACGATTTCTGCAATTTCTTGAGTTATCGCAGCCTGACGAGCTCTGTTGTAAGTTAGAGTAAGCTTGTCAATCATTTCCTCTGCATTATCAGTAGCATTTTCCATGGCAACTCTTCTAGCGGCTTGTTCACTAGCAGAAGACTCAGCTAATGCACCGTATAAACTACTTTCTATATATTTAGGTATAATATAATCAAGTAATACTGCTGGGGAAGGTTCATATGAAACATATTCATAATCCTCAGAAGTATCTACTTTTTCATTTCCTTCACTGCTAAAAGGAAGTAGTTTTATCATGTCTGGTTCTTGATTTAATGTACTCACAAATTGAGTGTATACCAAGTACACTTCGTCTACCATCTCTTTTTCATACAACTTAAGAGCCAAATTGCTAACTTTCTTAGAATGAGCATAAGTTGGCTTTTCTGATATTCCTATAAACTCTCCATCTATATCGTACTTTTTATTTCTAAAATAATCACGAGCCTTAGAACCAATAGTTATGACAGATACCTCATTCTTACCTTCCATACTCTCTAATGCCTTTTTTATAGCATTAATATTGTACCCACCGCAAAGACCTCTGTCTGCAGTAATCACAATATAACACGTCTTCTTCACATCTCTAGCTTTAGTATACTTATGGTTTAAGTCTGTAGCAGTAGAAAATATGTCTTGGACCGTTTCTTTTACCGTATGAAAATAAGGTTTTATCTTATCTGCCCTTTCTCTGGCACGTCTTAATTTTGACGTAGATACCAATTCCATAGCCTTAGTAATTTGCTTAGTACTATTTACACTTCGTATTCTACGCTTGATATCACGCATGCTTGCCATCTTCTCACCTCCAGCTCTACAGGAATTTAGATACTGGTTTAGGGTTAGGGGTTAAGGGTTAAAAACTATTTAACTCTAAACTCCAAACGCTAATCTCTAAACCTAATCTTTTATTATCTATTCTTCTACTTTAAATAGGCCTTTAAATTCTTCTATGGCTGCCTTTAATTTTTCTTCTGTCTCATTAGATAAGTTACCTGTAGACTTGATAGTGTTTCCGATTTCATCATGGTTTTCATCCATAAACTTTAAGAATTCTGCTTCAAATCTGTTTATTTCATTAACTGGAATATCTCTTAAGTACTTATTTACAGCAGCATAAATAATCATAACTTGGTGCTCTACCTTCACCGGCTCATATTGTGGCTGCTTTAATACTTCCATTAATCTTTCACCCTGCGCAAGTCTTTCTTGTGTATCCTTATCAAGGTCAGAACCAAACTGAGCAAAGGATGCAAGTTCTCTATATTGAGCAAGTTCTAATCTTATCTTACCAGCAACTTTTTTCATTGCCTTAATTTGAGCATCTCCACCAACCCTTGATACGGAAATACCAGAGTTAACGGCTGGACGTTGTCCTGCATAGAATAATTCTGCCTCTAGGAATATCTGACCATCTGTAATAGATATTACGTTAGTCGGGATATATGCAGAAACGTCTCCTGCTTGTGTTTCAATTAAAGGAAGGGCTGTTAAAGATCCTCCACCTAATTTATCACTAAGCTTTGCAGCTCTTTCTAATAATCTTGAGTGTAAGTAGAATACATCTCCAGGATATGCTTCTCTTCCTGGCGGACGACGAAGTAATAATGACATGGCACGATATGCAACGGCATGCTTAGATAAATCATCATATATTACTAATACATCCTTACCTTGGTGCATAAATTCTTCTCCCATGGCACAACCTGCATAAGGAGCTATATATTGAAGTGGAGCTAGTTCACTGGCAGTAGCAGACACTACTATGGTATAATCCATTGCTCCGTTATCTTCTAGAGTCTTTACTATTTGAGCAACAGTAGACTTCTTTTGTCCAATAGCAACATATATACAAATAACATTTTCTTTCTTCTGGTTAATGATAGTATCCACTGCCACGGCAGTTTTACCAGTTTCACGGTCTCCGATGATTAACTCACGTTGACCACGTCCAATTGGAATCATAGAATCTATAGCTTTGATTCCCGTTTGTAATGGTTGGTGAACTGATTTTCTTTCAATAACACCTGGTGCTGCAGTTTCTACTGGTCTGTATTTGTCAGTTTTAATAGGTCCCTTTCCATCAATTGCTTGACCTAGGGAATTTACAACTCTTCCTAAAAGACTATCTCCAACAGGAACCTCTACAATTCTTCCCGTTTGCTTTACAACGTCACCTTCTTTAATGTTCGCATCAGATCCCATTAAAACGCAACCTATATTATCTTCTTCTAAGTTAAGAGCCATTCCATAAACTCCACCTGGGAATTCTAAAAGTTCTCCTGCCATACACTTTTCAAGACCGTGAATTCTTGCAATACCGTCTCCTACCTGAATAACAGTTCCAACATCTTTAACTTCTAATTTACTCTCATATCTTTTAATCTGCTCTTTTATAATCGAGCTGATTTCTTCAGGTCTAAGGTTCACTATGTATCACCCCTATCAGCTTATACTATTATTTGTGCAAGTTCTTCAGCTAGGTTATCTAAACGATTCTTAATAGTATCATCAAATACCTTGTCTCCTACTCTCACACGAATTCCACCCATTATGGATGGATCAACATTATTTTTCAACTTAACCTTTTTATTTGTTACACTAGATAATTTTTCTTCTAATCTCTTTATTGTATCTTCATTTAGCTCAATGGCACTATCTACGATTCCATCTACAATTCCATAGTATTCATTTGCCATCTTCTCATAAGCTTTTACTATATCATAAAACTTATTTATTCTTCTTTTGTCTAATAGTATTTTAATAAAACTAACTATTTCTTCGCTTACATTACCTTTGAAGATATTATCAGTTATTACCTTTTTTTCTTCCTTGTTTATCTTAGGAGTTTTGTATAATCTAAAAAGATCTTCATTTTCATCAAATGATTTCTTAATAAAATTTAATTCTCCTAAGAATTTGTCTATACATTTACCTTCAAGACCTACATCATAAAGGGCCTGAGCATAGGTTTTTGCTACTAATTCTGCCATGAGCCATCCCCTACCTCATCAATAAAATTCTCTATTAATTCTTTATGAGTATTTTCGTTAAGTTCCTTATTTAAAACTTTAGAAGTAGCCGCAACAACTAAAGAAGAAATAGAATCCTTAATCTCAGCTGTAGCCTTTTCCTTTTCTCTTTCAATTTCAACTTCAGCTTTCTCCATTCTTCTTCTAGCCTCTTCTTGAGCTTCCTTTACAATTTCATCATACTTAACTTGAGCAACTTTAGTTTTTTCTCTTATAATTTGTCTACCTTCTTCTTCCACATTAGAAAGTTTATTCTTATAGTCACTTAAAAGTTCCTCAGCTTGTCTATTTTTATCTTCCGCTTTCTTCATGCCCGATTCTATTTCATTAGTTCTGTTGGCCATAAATTCAGAAACAGGCTTAAATAATAGTTTCTTCATAGCCCAAAATAGAATCAAAAAGTTCACTACTTGAAAACCGGCTGTCCAACTAAGTTCCACTAATCCGGCTTTTTGAACTATATCCATTTATTGCTGCCTCCCTTCATTTTAAGCTAATCCATTTTTATGAATTATAATAATCCTACTAATGGATTTGCAAATAATAAAATTAAGGCAATGATTAATCCATAAATACCAGTTGTCTCTGCAACAGCAGCTCCAAGTAACATAGTTTTAATAATATCTCCTTGTGCCTCTGGTTGTCTTCCAACACCCTCTGCACCTTTACCAGCAGCATATCCCTGCCCGATTCCTGGTCCGATACCTGCGATCATTGCTAATCCTGCTCCGATTGCTGAACATGCTAATATTAACGCTTTTCCTGTAATAGGTTCCATAATAAAATTCCTCCTTCATTTTGAAAAAAGATATTCATCTTCATTTTTTTGTTTTTTTACTATACTACATTAAATTAATAAGTGGATTTGCAAACATTAATATAAGTGCAACTATAAGGGCGTAAATACCTGTAGTTTGCGCTACGGCTTGACCTAAGATCATAGTCTTTAATATTCCTGGTTTTTGCTTAGGCCTTCTTCCAACACCTTCTGCACCTTTACCTGCTGCATAACCCTGGCCAATTCCAGGTCCTATACCACCTATCATGGCAAATCCTGCTCCAATTGCAGATGCTGCCAGTATTAATTTGTGACCTGTTTGATTTATGATTGGATTACCAAACAGTAAGATTAAAGCTATAACTAAGGATAAAATACCTGAAGTCTCTGCAATACCTGCTCCAAGTAGCATTACCATAGTTGCATCTTTTGAGGATTTTGGGTTTATACTCGTTGCTTCAGCACCTTTACCTGCAGCATAACCTTGTCCAATTCCAGGTCCAATCCCTGCTATCATGGCAAGTCCTGCTCCAATTGCTGATGCAGCCAATATTAAAACCTTTGTATCAAACGAAAGTAGCCAGTCTATAAAAATTGTTATGAAGTTACCCTCCATCATTTCACCTCCAGTCTGACCTTTCTTAATCAATAGCCATTGCTACAAATACCATTGTTAGCATGGCAAATATGAATGATTGTAACACCCCAGAGAATACATCAAAATAGATGTGAAGGGGTACTGGGATTGCTGTTTGTAAAAACGGGATAGAACTTCCAAGTAATGTACTTGCATATCCTAAACCTGAATATAGTAGTGACATTATAATAAGTCCACCAACTATATTACCAAACAAACGGAAACCTAATGAAATAGGTGTAGCTAACTCTCCAATCAAGTTAAGAGGTAGCATAACGAAAAATGGCTCTGTAAATCCCTTTAAATATCCTCCCACTCCCTTAGATTTCATACCAAATCCATGAATCATAAAGAATGTTAGAAAAGCCAGGGCCATTGTAGTGTTTGCATCTGCTGTAGGTGGTCTTAATGATGTTAAACCTAGCAGATTGGCAAATACTAAGTAAATCATAAGAGTTCCTATGTAAGGAGCAAATCCAATTTTATCTTTTCCCATAGTCTGAGATACTAGTCCATAGATTCCATCTACAAGAGCTTCTACACCACCTTGAAACCCCTTTGGTATCTTGCTTAAATTCTTTCCTGCTACATAAGAAAAGATTATTAGGAATATCATGATTATCCAAGTATTAGTTACAGTTTCTGTAATAGGTATTCCTCCTATTTCAAAAATAATTCTTGGGCCAAATCCTCCATCCACTATTCGTCCTCCTTTCTGCCAAAAATCCTCATATAATAAGCTTTATCATTAAACAGATTAGTACCTAATATTACTATCTTAATAAGCACTAATCCTATTATTACCCCAATTACATTTAAATAATCCGCCTTAATTGCCACATATAAAACTAATCCAGTTATTATGTATCTAAGAAAATATCTACTTGTGGCATATACTTGAGCTTGTCTTGGTTCCATCTCAGATGCCTTTTCCAGTGTCATAGCTAATAATCTGAAGTTTAGCATTCCTATACTCGTTCCAAATATTAAAGCCATTATTATTGGCTTTGAATTATCAAATAATATAGTAGCTATTGTTCCTATAACAAATGCAGATAATATGGTATATTTATAAGTTTTAAGTTGCAAGTCTCTTGTAAAGGACAAAACTACACTTCCCTTCTTAAAGGATTTCCATGTATCAAATGTCATTTTGATTGTTGTCTGAATTATTAATTGCATTAGTTAGAATTTATAGTCTTTTTTGTCATTTTTGAATACTGTAAATTTTTAGAATTTTCACTTTGTAAGTTTAAGTCATTTGACATTTGTCACTTTTTTTCGTCAAAGTTTTTAATGATTAGTTTGTATATATTTAGAAAAGCACTTATTACTCCTAATATTATGAATATTAACATGAAGATATATCTAGTTCCTATTAATTGGTCTAAATACTTACCTATGTAGAGGCATCCACCTATGGTCACTACCATGATTATGCCCAATTGACTTACTAATGTAAGATTTTTAAATATCTCTCTTTTCATTCTCTTCATTCCCCTAGTAATAATTATAGCACTTGTGTAAAAATATACAAGACTCCTTTTGTTGACATATTTTTAACACAGTCTATGCAAATGTTTTCCTTTTGCAATTCACGAGGCTCAAACTTTCAAGTTGAATATCTTAATTTTTTATTAACATGTCTATCATACCTTCCATAGAGTTTTAAAAAATAATTTTCTGTAACTGTTACCTAGACTTAGTTACACATAAATCTTATAATTCCATTATGTTTTTTTAAACATATGAATAAGTATTCATGAATTGAAGTTCATTTTGAAAACTTTTATATTTTTTTAACAATCATGATTATTTTTTAACCCCGATTAAATAATTATAAAAAAAAGTTTTGAAAAAATTTTTTTTAAACTTTCAAAATTAAAAGTCCCATACATAGTATGGGACTTTTTTCTTTATTATATTTCCATTTTCTTTAAGTTTTCAGAAATTATTAATTCTGCTTCTGTAGCATTTTTTACATCTTCAATTGAGAAGTCTGGATTAATCTCAAGAAGTACGATTCCGTCCTTAGTTACTTCCATAACTCCCATTTCTGTAATAATCATATTAACTTGGTTTGCTGCTGTTAATGGTAATTTGCACTCTTTTAAGATCTTAGGTTTTCCCTTAGCAGTATGAGTCATAGATATAATAACCTTCTTAGCTCCTACAACTAAGTCCATAGCACCGCCCATTCCTGGAACCAATTTACCAGGAATCATCCAGTTAGCTAAGTTTCCTTTTTCATCTACTTGTAAGGCACCTAAAACTGTTACGTCCACATGGCCACCCCTAATAATAGAGAATGACATGGCACTATCAAAAAATGCAGCTCCAGGAACAGCTGTTACAGGCTGTCCTCCAGCATTCACAAGATCCATATCAGCATCTTCTGCTGCTGGTGCAGGTCCAAGACCTACGAATCCATTCTCAGACTGTAATGTAACGTCCATATCAGATGGTATGTAATTAGCAACCATAGTAGGTAGTCCAATACCTAAGTTTACCACATCTCCATCATGTAATTCCTTTGCAACTCTTCTAGCTATAATTTCTTTAACATTCATATTCTACACCTCCACAATATAATCTACAAATAGGGCAGGAGTCATAACATCAGTAGCATCTATTTCACCAATTTCTACTACCTTTTCTGCTCCTACTATAACTGTATCTGCAGCTGTAGCTATAAGTGGATTAAAGTTTCTAGTTGCTTTATTGAAATACAGATTACCTTTTTTATCTGCTATTGAAGCTCCTACTAAAGCAATATCAGCTCTTAAAGGCTTCTCTAATAAGTATACCTTACCATCTACTTCAATCTTTTGCTTTCCTTCTTCTACTATAGTACCTACTCCTGTAGGAGTTAAAATTCCTCCAAGACCATTTCCACCAGCACGTACTCTTTCAGCTAGTGTTCCTTGTGGTACTAATTCACATTCTATTTCACCAGAATTCATTTGAACTCCTACTTCAGGATTTAATCCTACATGTGATGCAATAACCTTCTTAACTTGTTTGCTCACTACAAGTTTTCCAACTCCTCTATCTGGCCATCCTGCATCATTAGCAATAATAGTTAAATCTTTTACACCTTTTTCTACTAAAGCATCCATAAATTTTTCTGGTGTTCCACAAGCCATAAATCCACCAACCATAATAGTCATACCGTCTTTAATTAGATTCATAGCCTCTTCTAGTGTTGTAATTTTGCTCATATAAACACCCCCGTTTTTATATTAATTAACAAATGTATTACAACTGTATTGCTACCTTATATATTGTAACACATTTATAGGAAAATGATTGCCCATTTTTAAAATTTATTTTGTTAACTTTTTGTTTTTCGACTTAAGAAATTCCGTTATTCTACAATTCGTGACAAATATTGCATTTAATTATTACCTTCTAATAGCTAATAATTAAAAATACCTCTTCCCTAGATATTAATCTTTAATCATTAGCCATTAAATATGATGGAGACAGTTACTAAATTATATACTGAAGGAATATATAAAATACTAACGGTCCCCCTATACCATTTTAAAAGTCAAAGTTAATAACCTAAAGCCAACGTACAGTGTCCATTAATCCTAGGTCACTAACTCTTAACTAATAACCTATTATTTCATTCCTAATATTACTCTTGCTTCCTCCGGTGTAGCTATTTCTCTTCCA
Organism: Anaeromicrobium sediminis; assembly: GCF_002270055.1. NCBI lineage: Bacteria > Bacillati > Bacillota > Clostridia > Peptostreptococcales > Thermotaleaceae > Anaeromicrobium > Anaeromicrobium sediminis. The sequence goes on from NZ_NIBG01000017.1 coordinate 47,545, forward strand.
AATTCCTTAGCAATTCTAACTACCCTTTCTACCAGCATAGAATTAGAAGCTAATGTATCCTTATCATACTTAATCACATCTTCAAGACCAGTTCTCACATGTCCACCTAACATAATTGCCATGGCAATCATATCTACTTGACATCTACCAATTCCAGATACGGAGAATGTGGATCCTGCTGGTAGAGATTCTACCATGTGAAGTAGGTTCTTTGGAGTACCAGCTATAGAACCAGGCACATTCATAACTAGGTTAAAGTGTACAGGTGCCTTTAATATACCCTTTTTAATAAATCTCTTCGCATTATCAATCATACCTACATCAAAGGCCTCAACCTCTGGCTTAAGATTATTATCATACATCTTAGTTGCTAAAGCCTTAATTAAGTCTGGTGAATTGGCATTTACACTTGTTGGGAAGTTTGAAGAACCAGTAGATAAACTTGCCATTTCAGCTCCAGGTATATCTAACATTTGACCTCTCCACTCAAGTGTATTTTCTCCACCACGAGCACCAGTAGACACTTGTCTTATAATATCCACATTTTCTTCATCTAATTTTCTTAGAACCTCTTCAAATAATTCCCTTTTACTTGTTGGTTTTTCATTTTCATCCCTTACATGTATGTGTGCCACAGCAGCACCTAATTCTCTACATTTTTTAATATCCTCTACTATTTCATCAATTGTAACAGGAGTATGAGGATTTAATTCCTTTGTAGGAACATTTCCAGTATGTGCAATAGTTATAACTAATTTCTCCATAATAGCCTCCTTATTCGTTATGGGTTTGGAGTTTAGGGTTAGGGGTTTAAATCAAACTCTTATCCCTAAACCCTAATCTCTTAACCTCTTTCTATATTTCGTATCCTAATTCTTTACAAGTCTTTTGAATTCCAGCTTCAAAGGAAGCGAATAACTCATCTACTTCTTCTTTTGTTATATTAACTGGCGGTGCTATTAGGCAGTGATCTCCTCTTACTCCATCTACACTTCCTCCACCAGGATAAATCACTAAACCTTCTTCTAAACAATGATTAGTTAACATACCCTTTACTGCTTTTTTAGTGTCAAATGGTTCTTTAGTGTCTTGATCTTTAACGAACTCAATACCAATCATTAATCCCTTACCTCTAATATCTCCTACGATAGGATATTTGTATAGAGTTTGGATTTTTTCCATTAAGTAATCTCCCATAACAGCAGCATTTTCTACAAATCCTTCTCTTTCCATTATTTCAATTACTTTGTGAGCAATTCCACAAGATAATGGATTTCCTGCATAAGTGTGTCCATGAACAAAGTGTCCAGAACCTTCTACCATTATTGTATTAAATATTTTATCGCTAGCAATACAAGCTCCCATTGGAGTATATCCACAGCTCATTCCCTTAGCTGTAGTTATAATATCTGGAACTACATCAAAATGCTCCATCGCAAATTTCTTACCAGTTCTACCAAATCCAGCCATTACTTCATCTACTATTAATAATACGTCATACTTATCACAAATAGCTCTAACCATTTCAAAGTAAGTCTTAGTAGGGTGAACTCCTGGAGCTGCAGATCCTACAACTGGCTCCGTAATAAATGCAGCCACATTATCTGCTCCAATTCTTATGATTTCAGCTTCTAGAGCCTCAGCAGCCTTTATACTAGTTTCTTCTAATGTTTCACATCCCCATGGATTTCTATAGTGATAAAATTGTGGAATCTTAGGGAAATTAATTAACATTGGGTCATATATTTTTCTTCTTCCAGTGATACCTGTCATTGATAATGATCCCATAGTATTTCCATGGAATGAGTTCCACTTAGAGATAACTTTCCACTTAGAGCTTGATGCTCCATCTCTTTCAACAAAGTATTGTCTTGCCATTTTAATAGCAGTTTCAGTAGATTCAGATCCACCAGATACGAAGTATACATGGTTTAAATCTCCTGGTGCCCACTCTGCAACTTTAGCAGCACAATCTTCAATAGAGTCTACTGTCCATCTAGAAAGATGTGTAAATGCAATTCTTTCAACATGCTCTTTAACATACTCTGCCACTTCTTTATTTCCATGTCCAATATTAGCTACAGCTGATCCTGAACAACCATCTAAATATTTCTTTCCCTTTTCGTCATAAAGGTAAACACCTTCGCCTTTTACGATTTTTGGATAATGCCAATTTTGATTTCTGTAAAACACATGATTTTTAGGTGCCTTATTAAGACTCATAATTAACTCCCCTTTTTTGTTATTAATTTTATAATTTTATTAATTTATTATCTTTTTAAATAACTTGCAATGAGTCACAGGTGACGAGTAATTCATTCATATATTTTTCACCCTTCACCTGTATCCCATTACCATACTGACATAATATGTACGGATGGTCAATAACCATCTCAAATTATTGTACCATATTGATTAACTATGCAACTCTCTTAACAGGAATACTCTCCTTGTCAAATGTCTTTCTATCTAAGTCACCTTCCATACCAGCAACTGCTGTAGCAACTACTAAGTCTCCTAAAGCATTAGTTGAAGTATGTGCTTGGTCTACTATTCTATAGATTCCTGCAACTAGGGCAATACCATCTAGTGGAAGACCCATTCCCGTAAGTAATGCAATACTGATTAAAAGACCAACTTGTGGTACAGCTGCACAACCAACTGATAATAATGTAGCTTGAAGTACTAGCATAGCTTGCATTTTAAAGCTTAAAGGAATTCCATAAATTTGTGCTGCAAATAAAACTATTATTCCAAAGTAAATTGATGTTCCATTCATATTAGCTGTAGCTCCAAGTGGTAATATGAAACTTGCATTTTCTTTTGGTAATCCCAATTCTTCATCTGCAATTCTCATTGTTACAGGTAGTGTTGCCATAGAACTACAAGTACTAAAGGCAACTAACCAAGTTTGGAATGCTTTTTTATAGAATTTGATTGGGTTTACCTTTGCAAATACCATTAATACTAATGTATAAATCACAGCGATATGAATAAATGATGCTAAGTAATCTGCTAGGATGAACTTTGATATTGGTCCAAAGATTTTTAAACCAAACTTTGTAGTAGCCTTAGCCATTAGTCCGAAAACTCCATATGGTGTAAACTTAACTACAATGTCTGTAATCTTAAACATTACTTCAGATACCTTATCTACTAAATCAATAAGTTCTTTTCCCTTTTGGCCCATCATTAAAAGTGCTGCTCCAATGAATACACTAAATGAAATTATATGAAGCATTTCACCCTTTGCCATAGATTCAACTGGGTTTTTAGGGAAGAAGTTTAAAATAGTATCAGCTATTCCTGGAAGTTCTTTAACCTCTACTGCCTGTGCCGCTTCTCCTAATTGGATTCCAGCTCCTGGCTGAATAATATGTGCCACAATTAATCCTATTGTAACAGCACAGAATGCCGTTGCAAAGAATAAGGCAACTGCTTTAATACCTATACTTCTTAGTTTTTTCAAGTCCCCTAGGTTGGCAACTCCACTAATTATTGAGAAAAATACTAAAGGTACAACTACCATTCTAATTAGTCTTAAGAATAAATCCCCTAATAAAGCAAATACTGGAACAATCTTAGCTATAGTTGCATTGTCTTCGCCACCCATTGTACTGAATATAAATCCAACAGTAGCCCCTAAAATCAATCCTATAAAGATTTTGTGAAATAATTTTAACTTAAATTTCTGTTTCATTTGTCTCCTCCTTAGTGTCTATATTAATGACTAACAATTCTTTATCTCCTCTTTAGAAGTGAAGATAAGAAATTGTAGAATCACTAGATGGATCAGCTAAAATTCAGAATACCTTCTTAATTTTAGTTTCATCCTGGTTAAGTATATAGTGCTTATGAATTTGTGGCAAAATTCACAGGCAATAAAAAAATCCACTGAAGAGACATAATCATAAATATAATTATATCATCCTCACTGGATTCTACTTACTATTAATTATGCGGAAACATAATCTTGCAAATAAAGCAGCGCTTAATATAAAGTTTTCTTCCATTCCAAATACTTTAAGTATGTGGATTTAGTTGCAACACAAAGGGCCTTTTGGGCCATTCCATGATAACGTTTTTTTATTATTTCTAACAAATTGTCTATACCATTTTTTTGAAGATCATATCCAACAAATATACTTTTTAAAAATTGTCTAGCTTCTTGTGTAAGTAAGGTGCAGGATACATCTTCTATAATTTCCGTATCTGGATTTATAATCATTCCTAAACCTACAACCTTATGAACGTGAGCTGCTGATATGTCTGATGGTAATTTAGCATAAGATATGAAATACACGGAATTACTACTATACTGTTCCATTAATCTTCACTCACTATCTTTTTAAGTAAATTGTACTCCATTTGCCTAATACTATCAATACCTAATATTTGTATATATAGGAGCTTAATACCTATTCTCATTTGTTTTTCTCCTGCATACTTTTGTTTATTCACTTTTTTGATATTTTTCATTTAGATTCTAAACTTTTAGTTTTAGCCCACATCTCTCATTAATTTTCAAAGTATTCTTTTATAGCTTCAACTATTCTCTTACATGCATTTCCATCCCCATAGGGATTTACTGCATTTGCCATTTCTTTATATGCCTCATTATCTTCTAATAATTTCTTAGTCATTTCATATACTCTATTTCTTTCTACCCCTGCCATTTTTACAGTTCCCGCGTCCACAGCTTCTGGTCTTTCCGTTTCAGTACGAAGAACCAATACAGGTTTACCAAGGGCTGGTGCTTCTTCTTGGATACCACCTGAGTCTGTAAGTATTAAATCACATTTGTTTATCAAGTTAGCAAATGGTTCATAGTCAAGGGGTTCTATTAGATTTACCCTTGGGACTTGTCCTAATATGGAGTTTGCTAAATCTCTCACCTTTGGATTTAAATGTACAGGGAATATTACTTCCACATTTTCAATTTCCTGCACAACGTCCTTTATGGCACTAAATATATCTTCCATAGGTTGTCCTAAGTTCTCACGTCTATGACAAGTTAATAGAATTGTCTTTTTATTTTTATAATCTATATTGTTAAGTACTTCATTCTCAAATACATAGTCTTCCTTAATAACCTTAAACAATGCATCTATAACTGTATTTCCTGTTAAATATATGTTTCCCTTTATTCTTTCGTTTAAAAGATTATGCTCATTTCCCTTTGTTGGACAAAAATGCATATCTGCTAAATTACCCGCTAAGGTTCTATTCATCTCTTCTGGATAAGGAGAGTATTTATTCCCACTTCTTAAACCAGCTTCCACGTGGCCTATTTTCACTTTATGGTAAAAAGCAGCTAAAGATCCTGCCAAGGTAGTAGTAGTATCTCCATGAACTAGTATAATATCTGGCTTTGCTTCTTTTATTACATTATCTAAACCTTCTAATGCCCTTGCCGTTATTTGAGTTAAGCTTTGGCCTGGTTTCATTATATTTAAATCATAGTCTGGTTTTATACTAAATAATTCTAATACTTGATCTAGCATTTCCCTATGCTGAGCTGTAACACAAACTATGGACTCCATAGATTCTTCCTTTTCTATTTCCTTAACTAGTGGGGCCATTTTTATGGCTTCTGGCCTAGTTCCAAATATACTCATAACCTTTATTGTCTTCATTTCATATCCCCCTAATTAAAAACCAGGATTTTATCAACCCTGGTTATTTGTTTTTGCCTCTTATAGATTCTTTTCCTATACTTCTATATAGCGTTGTAGTTAAAAAGAATATTATTATAAAACAATATGCAAATTGATTATTACTTATTAAAACTGCACTTGCACCTAGTAGGGCGCTTATTAGATATAGGGTTAAAACTGTTCTCCTTTGCCCTAATCCTCTAGATAACAATCTATGATGTAAATGTCCCTTATCTGCTTCAAATATGGGTTTTCCATTTAAAAATCTTCTTATAATTGCAAATGCCGTATCAAATATAGGTAAACCTAATGCAAGAACTGGTACTATTGTAGCTATGGCTGTAGCACCCTTTAATACTCCTAAAATAGATATGGCAGATAAAATATAACCTAAGAATAATGATCCTGTATCTCCCATAAAAACCTTAGCAGGATTAAAGTTATAAGGTAAAAATCCTATAGCTGAACCTGCAACAGATAAAGTAAGCACCATAACAACTATATTGTTTGGATTCTGAATATAAGTTATATATGCTAAGGATAATGCAGCTATAGATGCTACTCCTGCTGCTAATCCATCTAATCCATCTATTAAATTTACTGTATTAGTTATTCCTACAACCCATATTATAGTTACAGGTATGGATAAATATAGAGGAAATCCAATCCATTTATCTGTTATTGGGTTACCAAAACCTTCAATGCTAATTCCCACACTAACTAATATGACAGCTGCTATTAGCTGACCCATAAATTTTTGCTTAGGAGATAATGGCTTAGTGTCATCCATAATTCCCATAATAACTATGACAGTACTTCCTGCAATTAATCCTATTATCTTTTTATCTATAGGAAGAGTTACTAATATACTAACTACAAATCCTAAAAATATGGCTAATCCACCCATCCTTGGAATAGGCTTTTTATGAACTCTACGGTTGTCCTTTGGCACATCTATAGCTCCTATTTTGTGAGCTAACTTAATAGCAAAAGGAGTCATAATACATGACACAATAAATGCCACCAACAAACTTATCATATATTTATACATTGTAACACTCCTATTTATTTTAATAGTCAAATTCCACTCATAGTTATTTTACATTAAACTAGAAAAAAACACAATGATTACGTAAATTTGGTTACTATTTTGTCATTATTTGTTAATCCATCCTAATTAGTTCTATCTTAGCTTCATTTAATAAATCCATGGATAATTCATCTGGGTAAGATCCTTTAAAATAAATCCTCTTTATGCCAGCATTTATGGCCATTTTAGCACATAATACACAGGGTTGCAGTGTAGCATATAAATCTGATCCTTCTATGGACACACCATGGAATGCTGCCTGTATTATGGCATTTTGCTCAGCATGAATACCTCTACATAATTCGTGTCTTTCTCCCGATGGTATGCCCATCTTTTCTCTTAGACATCCTATTTCTAGACAGTGTTTCGTATTAGATGGTGCTCCATTATATCCAGTAGACAAAAGTCTTTTATTTTTTACTATTACAGCTCCAACTTTTCTTCTCTTACAAGTAGATCTAGTTTTAGCCATCTCAGCCATTTCCATAAAATATGTGTTCCAATCAGGACGCATACTAATTCCCCCTTAGTATATTTTTCCTCTATATAATTGTTTAATCAAATTATTTTATCACATAAATCTTATATTTACCTTAAATAACCTGTTAAAAAAGGAGCAGTTTATACTGCTCCTAACTTTAGTTATGACTTTTTTTAAAGTTTTTTATACATGGATTATTTAGTACCAAATAATCTATCTCCAGCATCTCCAAGTCCTGGAACTATATAAGCATGATCATTTAATTTTTCGTCTAATGAACCTAAGTATATTTCCACCTCTGGATGTGCTTCTTGTACAGCTTTAACACCTTCTGGAGCAGCTATTAAACATACTAGTTTAATGTTTGAAGCTCCTCTATCCTTTATGAATTTAATTGCTGCAATGGCAGAACCACCAGTTGCAAGCATTGGATCTACTACTATTAATTCTCTCTCTTGAACATCTACTGGTAATTTACAATAATATTCTACAGGCTCTAAAGTATCAGGATCTCTATATAATCCTATATGTCCTACTTTAGCTGCAGGAACTAAACTTAAAAGACCATCTACCATTCCTAGTCCTGCTCTTAATATAGGAACTATTCCTAACTTTCTTCCAGCAATTACTTTGCTCTTAGTCTTGCATACAGGAGTTTCAATTTCAACTTCCTCTAAAGGAAGATTCCTAGTTACTTCATATCCCATAAGCATTGAAATTTCCTTTACAGCTTCACGAAATTCCTTTGAACCAGTATTTTTATCTCTTATGATACTAATCTTATGTTGGATTAAAGGGTGATCCATTACAAATACATTTTCCATACTCACAACTCCTCTTTTATTTATTATACTTCTTTTCAATCTCACCTATTAAATTTACTCGACGCTCATGTCTATCGCCTTCAAACTCAGTATTTAGCCATGCCTCCACAATAGTTAGTGCTAATCCCGGTCCTACTACACGCTCTCCTAGTGATAACATATTAGCATTATTGTGAGCCTTAGACATTTTTGCAGAAAAAACATCTGAAACTACTGCGCATCTAATTCCCGGCACTTTATTTGCAGCAAGAGATATGCCTATTCCTGTTCCGCAGCATAATATTCCGTAGTCGCATTTCTTTTCAGCTACAGCTACAGCTACTTTTTCTCCATATGCTGGGTAATCAACAGAGTCTACAGAGTTAGCACCAAAATCTTCATATGCAATATTCTTTTCTTCTAAGTACTCCTTAATAGCCTCTTTTAAATTATATCCTCCGTGGTCGCTACCTAAAGCTATCTTCATCCTTGCACCTCCATTACAGAAACTTAAATCTTCATTATTGTAGTGTATATTTGAAAAAAAGTCAAGTGTTGTTTTATGGTTGAGAGTTTAGAATTAAGGGTTTAGAGTTTAAATAACAAGTTCTTAATACTCAACCCTTAACCAGATTCTTATTTCAATTCATTAATTATAATTTCTAATAGTCTATTTATTTCATCTCTGCAAGCCTTGTATACATGCACATTCTGTCCATATGGGTCTAATATATTAATATCCCCATTTACTTTTCCATATTCCTTTAATGTATATATTTTATTTGAAATTTTAGGAATAATTTGTAATATTTTCTGTTTATGATTTTCTGTCATAGTTAATATTAAATCACTATTATTTATTAGTTCTCTTGTTATAGTGTTTGATTTATAATCCCTTATATTTATTCCTATTTCATCCATGGCCAGAATAGAATTCTCAGATGGGCTTAATCCATCCATTGTAAATATTCCAGCTGAATATATATTTATATTTAGATTGTGTTTTTCTATTAATTTTTTCATTAATGCCTCAGCCATAGGGCTCCTACAAGTGTTACCCGTACAGACAAATAGAATATTCATTTGTTCCTCCTGTTATTGTTCATTCTTTGTGGTTTAACCGCTAACCTTTTTAACACTTTATTATATTATAACCTGCTGCTTTGGTCATTCTATTCATTATGGCACTACCTAGGTGGGTACTTTCTATTCCCTCTGCAAAAATCATATCCACATCTGTCTCATCAAATAGTCTTAGCACATGAAACATATTTAGAGCTATGGTGCTTATTTTTTTTCTACTTCCCATGGAATATACAAGACCATCATATTTGTCCTTAGTTTCATCTGTACACATGATTCCTACCTTTTTCCCCTGGCTTACTGCTTCTTTTTTTAATTCTCTTATCTTTTTTGTAGTGTCCTCTAAGTGACCTATTACCATTACCACTTGAGCTTCTGGTGAGTAGTGGGTATATTTCATTCCTGGAGATTTTGGAGTTAAATCCTTTTTAAAATATCCTTCTATAGCTGGGTCCACTTTTATTTCCATATTTAAAGCTTCTTCAATTTCTTCCTTCGTAACTCCCCCAGGTCTTAAAATAGTAGGCACTTCTCCTGTGGCATCTATTACAGTGGATTCTAGTCCTATTTGAACGTCCCCACCACAAATTATTCCATCTACCCGATTTTCTAAATCTTTAACCACATGTTTTCCCTTAGTAGGAGATGGCTTTCCAGATATATTAGCACTTGGTGCTGCCACAGGAACCTTTGACATGCCTATTAATTGTCTTGCCATCCTATGGGATGGCATTCTAATGGCTACAGTGTTTAGTCCTCCTGTAGTGCAATTAGGAACCTTTTCTGTTTTATTTAATATTATAGTCAGTGGACCTGGCCAAAATTTTTCTATTAATAATTTAGCATTTTCATTAATATCTTTAGCCAATTCTTTTAATTGATCTTGGTGAGCTATATGTACTATTAAGGGGTTGTCCGACGGACGGCCCTTAGCTTGAAATATTTTTTTCACAGCTTCTTCTTTTAAGGCATTTGCCCCTATTCCATATACTGTTTCTGTAGGAAATGCTACTGTACCACCCTTATTTAGTATACTTGCACCTTCTCTTAATTCACTTTCTTCAAAATCATTGGGATCTATATTAAAAATCTTTGTCATTTGTTCCTCCTTGTTCATGCTCACGGTTAAGAGTTTAGAAATCTTAACTCTTAACCATTTTATCTATCCTTAAATTTATTCTAACAAAATACATTTGTCAATAAGTTTAATTATTTTATCTACATTTTAGTTATTAGTATTCCTAAAATAAAACCTATTAATATACCATAGGTTTGAATTTTTTTTGTAGATGCTTCTTTAGCCGATGGTATTAATTCACCGCAAGCTATGTACAACATACTTCCTCCAGCTAAACTTAAACATAAGCCTATAAAGTTTTGTGATATGTTCCCCAGTAGGGCTCCTATAAATGCTCCTATACCAATTGGTGCTCCTGCTAGCATAGTATATATTAATACTTCTAATCTATTTATTCCCCCCATTCTCATGGGAGTTGCCATACATATACCCTCTGGAATATTATGGACGGCTATAACTATAGATACACCAATTCCTAATGATTTAGTAAGTAAAAAAGCAGATCCTATAGCTAATCCCTCTGGGAAATTATGTAGTGCTACTCCAATTAATAATAAAAATCCTATTCTTCTATATTTATTACCACTCCTATTTCTCTTTCTCAATAAAGTTTCTATTAGGCTCATAACTATTATTCCTAGTATTAATCCAGCAATATTTATGGGAAGAGAAGTTATCTTAAAGGCTTCTTCTAATAAGTCAAAACATATTATCGATAGCATTAGTCCGCCTGATAATCCCATTATAAAACTTAGAATATTTCCTTTAATATCTGATACTAGTATAGATATTATTCCACCTATACCCGTTCCTATTACTCCTACCATGAAACCTATAATGCCTATTTCATATATATTTTCCATAAAAAAACCTCCCCATGTATATATATGGAAAGGTTTGTTTTTATATTACCTTTTCTCTAACTCATATCCTTTAAAACTCCACTTTAATAGGGATGGTGTCATAAGGGTTGTAGCCACTACAAGTACAATAGCTGAAGAAAACTCCTTATCTCCTATTAAGTTTAAAGAAAGGGCTAAGTTAGCTATGATTATGGATACCTCTGCCCTTGGAACCATGCCAATTCCCACTTGTAATGATTCTTTTACAGAAAAACCTGTGGCTCTTGCTCCAAATCCACAACCAAATATTTTTCCTATTATTCCTAACCCTAATAATATTAAACTAAATGTAATAGCATATCCCAGTTCATTTAATTCTACTCCTAATCCTATAGATACAAAAAATATAGGTGTAAAGAAGCTATCAGATACGATTTGTATATCATGGGATATTTTATGCCTATAAGGGGTCATAGAAAGTATTACTCCTGCAAAATAGGCTCCTGTTACAGCAGCTACCCCTAAATCCTCTGAAAGATAAGCCAATAGTACACAGAATATTAAGGAGTATGATACTATTACTCTTCTTAAATTAAATTTATGATGGATCTTAAGTACAACCTTTATTATTATATATCCCAGCACAAAGGTTATTATAAAGAAAGTTATTATTTTTAGTATTACACTTAAGACTCCACTTTCTGCATTTGGCCTTACCATACCTATTGTTAAGGTAAGAAGTATGATTCCTATAATATCATCTATAATGGCTGCTCCTAATATGGCTATACCCTGTTTAGATCTTAAAAAACCAATCTCTTTTAGGGTCTGAACAGATATACTTACACTGGTAGCAATAGATATAAGTCCTAGTATTATACTACTAGGCATACTTTGTCCCATTAGATATGCGGCTCCACTTACTAGTCCCATAGGCACAACTACTCCTAATATGGCTATGGCCGTAGAAGATTTCCCTGATGCTTTTAATTCATCCACATCCGTTTCAAGACCCGCTATGAACATTAAAAATATAACTCCAATTTCCGCTAATTGACCAACTAATTCTGTTTTTTCTATGAGATTTATTCCCAATAAAATCCCCACTATTATTTGCCCTAGAACTACAGGCTGCCTCAGCCGCCTACTTATTATCCCCCCAATTTGCGCTCCTAATAAAATAATACCAATATGCAACAAATACTCTAACTTGGGTGCTAGTTCCATAACCGATCCTTCTTTCTATATTTTTTAATACTTTTAATATAAACTATTCTACCACTATAAAATTGTCTTTTCAAATATGTATACAGAATATTTATATTATTACTAATTATGATATTTATTCGTCAATAAAAAGACTATTGAAGAGTTATATATGTTTATATTTTTAGTCAATTACTATAAATATATTATTATAAAAAATCATACTACGTATGATTCGTTATGGAACCCTATGGTTTCCTTCGACGATTACTATCGTAATCTGAACACCCTCCTTCAAAGAGGCAGGGGAATTCTTCCCCCACACCCCCTTATTTTTTTACTTATCGGCAGTTTTGAAAATTTATAATTTCATATAGAGTAAAAAAAGACGCCAAATTTATTTAGCGTCTTTTTATTATTCTATGCTTTTTAATTTCTCTGCTTGGTCTGTAGTAATTAATGAATCTATTATTTCGTCTATTACTCCATCTAGTATTTGATCTAATTTGTAAAGAGTTAAGTTAATTCTATGGTCTGTAACTCTTCCTTGTGGGAAGTTGTAAGTTCTAATTCTCTCACTTCTGTCTCCCGTACCAACTTGAGATTTTCTCTCTTGAGCTATCTCAGCATTTTGTGCTGCTAATTCTCTATCGTAGATTCTGGCCTTTAATATTTTAAATGCCTTATCCTTATTTTTAAGCTGAGATTTTTCATCCTGGCAAGATACAACTATACCTGTAGGTATGTGAGTAAGTCTTACGGCTGAGTCTGTAGTATTAACGGACTGACCACCATTTCCAGATGATCTGAATACATCTACACGTACATCATTCATATTAACATCTATTTCCACATCGTTTACTTCAGGTAAAACGGCTACAGTTGTGGTAGATGTATGGATTCTTCCACCAGATTCAGTAGCTGGGATTCTTTGTACTCTATGAACTCCACTTTCAAATTTAAGTCTAGAGTAAGCCCCCTTACCCTTGATCATAAATACAACTTCCTTTATTCCACCTACTCCAGTTTCACTTAAACTCATCATTTCAACTTTCCAACGTTGTCTTTCAGCATATCTTGTGTACATTCTAAGTAAATCAGAACCAAATAATCCTGCTTCATCTCCACCAGCACCAGCTCTAATTTCCACTAATACGTTTTTCTCATCATTAGGGTCCTTAGGAATTAATAATAATTTCAAGTTAGCTTCAATATCTGGAAGTCTATCTTCAAGATCACTTAATTCCATCTTAGCCATATCTCTGAATTCTTCATCATCACTTTCTTCTAAGATAGATTTGGCCTCTGCAATTCCGTCTTTAACTTCCTTATATTCCTTGTACTGATTAACTATAGGTTCCATATCCGATAATTCTTTAATATATTTTTGCCATACCTTTTGGTCACCTATAATTTCCGGGTCTGCAACTTTATTACTAAGGTCTTTATACTTATCTTCAATAAAATCTAATTTTTCAAACATTATATCACCTCGTAATGGATACTTTAACAGTTTATTTTATCATTTTTTTACTTTTTTATCAAGGTAGCCATGACTACCCTTTCAATACCGCTTAAATCCTTTATTTTTTCTATGTTTTCATACCTACCGTCATTTTTAAACAAATCTGCCACCAATTGTCCCTGGTCATGACCTACTTCAAAGGCTACTAATCCTTCTTCTCTTAAATAGTTTGGACTCATCCTTACTATTTTCCTATAAAAATCTAGACCATCTTCTCCGCCATCTAATGCAAGACGGGGCTCATACTTGGACACTTCTATCTGTAGGTCATCTATGTGCTTTTTAGGTATATAAGGGGGGTTTGATACGATTATATCCAATTTTTTCATAGAATCTTCATCTATTGGAGTAAATAAGTCTCCCTTTAAGAACTTTATTTCCTTTTCTCTCAAGTTATTCTTAGCATTTTTACCTGCCACCTTTAATGGAATGTCACTTATATCTACCCCATATAATTCTGTAGCATTAGTAAATTTTCCTAAACTTATTATTACGGCACCACTACCTACCCCTAATTCTAGTATGGATTTAGTTTCATTTTTCTTTGCCCAGTCTATAACTGCCTCTACTAATATTTCCGTATCAGGTCTTGGAACTAATACTCCAGTCTCCACGTAAAAATCCATTCCCATAAACTCTTGGTTATTAGTTATATATTGTAGAGGTATTCCACTCTTTCTTTTTTCTATAGATTCCATATATTTTGAGTATTCATCTTCACTTAATATATTATTCTTATTTATTATTAAAAATAATCTATCCTTTTTTATTATATTACATAAGAGAACCTCTGCATCTAACAGAGGTGTTCTCACTCTTTCTAAGTTTTCAAATCCTAATTCCAAGGCTTCCTTTATTGTTACCACAAGTCCATCTCCTCGTCTTTCACTATAACACTCTCAAGTGCCTTTATGGCCACTTCTATTTGTTTATCATCCGGTTCTTTAGTAGTTAGCTTTTGCATTAAAAGTCCTGGGTAACTTATCATACAAATGAACTTAGATCTTCTCTTTCCTGCCCATTTTATAATTTCATAGGATATGCCTCCTACTACAGGAATTAATACAAATCTAGATAGGACTCTCATCATTACACTAGGCCAACCTATAGTTGAGAATAATATTAAACTTATGATCATAACTATCATTAAAAAACTAGTTCCACATCTAGGATGTAGGGTTGTGAATTTCTTTACATTTTCCACTGTTAATGGTTGCCCGCTTTCATAGCAGTGGATAGTTTTATGCTCTGCACCATGATATTGAAATACCCTTTGTATATCCTTCATTCTAGATATTAAAACTATATATGCTACAAACATGAATATTCTTACAAAACCTTCTGCTAAATTTAAAGCTAAGTTACTAGTGGTAAATTTCTTTACAAATTGTGTAAGTAATGTGGGAGTTATGATAAAAAGTCCCACACCCATTACAAGGGCAAAGAACACGGACATGTATATTAGTATATCTCCAGTTTTATCTCCAAATTTATTTTCTATCCAAAGTTCAAACTTACTTTTCTTATAATCTTCTTCTTCCTCATAAAATTCTGCTGAATAAGTAAGAGCACGAACTCCCACTACCATGGAATCAATAAGGGCAAAGACACCTCTTATTAATGGCGTTTTTGCTATTTTACTTTTAAAAAGAGGACTTACTTTTTCTTTTTTTACTTCTATTTCAGAATCAGGCTTTCTTACGGCTATGGCAATATCCTCAGGACCTCTCATCATGACCCCTTCAATTATGGCCTGACCACCTATACTTGTGGGTCTTGCTTGTTTTAAAAATATTTTTTCAAAATCCACTCTAATCTTCCTCTCATAAATGTCCTATATTTGATTTTAGCACAAATTTTTATATATTGTAAATGTCCAAAGGTTGGTTAACCTATAAAAAAGCATACTCCGTATGCTTCGCTATGGAACCCTATGGTTCCCTTCGACGCAACTAAAGTTGCTGAACACCCTCCTTTAAAGAGGCAGGGGAATCCTTCCCCTACAACCCCTTCATTTTTTATCCATAGATTTTTATATATTATAATTTCCTTGGGGATAAAAAAAACCTTAAGCTTAAATATATTAAGTCTTAAGGTTTTATATATTAATCCCTTGGTACTTCGTGATGTAATCTACATCTAGCTTCATAACTTTCTGTAGCTCCCACTAAAATAGTAGGCTCATCGTACCCGGCAGGTTTTCCATTTATAAGTCTTTGTGTTCTATGGGCTGGATCTCCACAAATCATGCATACAGCTGTTATTTTGTCCACAAATTCTGCAATTGCTAAAAGTTCTGGTGTAGGTCCAAAGGGTTCTCCCCTAAAATCCATATCAAGCCCAGCTGCGATTACTCTTAGTCCCTTATTGGCTAATTGTCTTGCAACATTTACTACTTCCTTATCTAAAAATTGTACTTCGTCTATGGCAACTACTTCCGTATCCATGTCCACATGGCCTAATATTTCACATGCCTTTTCTATTAAAATTGCATCATTCTTTTGTCCACTGTGGGATACTACTTCATCCACACTATATCTGTTATCTATAGCAGGTTTAAATACTAGAACTTTTTGCTTTGCTATTTTTGCCCTCTTTGTTCTTCTTATTAATTCTTCACTTTTACCACTATACATAGGGCCAACTACAACTTCTATCCAACCATGGTGAGTGGGTCCGTACATTATTTTGTGCCTCCTTCATGTGTGTAAATCCGTATAACTTCTTTTTTGAAACAACAAAGGTTAGAGATTTAATCTCTAACCTATAGTATACATGTAGTATTAATCTAATAAGATTACTTATTAAGACCATATTTTTTATTGAATTTATCAACACGTCCACCTTGGTCAACAAGTTTTTGCTTTCCAGTGTAGAACGGGTGACATGCAGAACAGATTTCTACTCTGATTTCATCTTTCACAGAACCTGTCTCAAATTCGTTACCACAAGCACATCTTACGTTAATAGTTTTGTAATCTGGATGGATACCCTTCTTCATCGCCAGCTCACCTCTTTCTTTATTCATTTCTCTATGTTTAGTAATCAATTTACTCAATAACTATTACATTATAGCATATGTCAAATTATAGTTCAAGGTTTTTGTATATAACTTAACCATACATAATTAGCAATTATTTTAAGTTATTTTTTAGTGTGAATAAGAACTCTTCATTAGTTTTAGTTGCTGATAATCTAGTGATTATTTTACCTATAATCTCTTGAGTTGGATTATTTGATAAGGCCCTTCTTATTCTCCAGATAGACTCCAATTCCTTAGGAGATAAAAGTAAGTCTTCTCTTCTCGTTCCTGATTTGTTCACATCTATAGCTGGGAATATTCTCTTTTCAGATAGTTTTCTATCTAAATGAAGTTCCATATTACCAGTACCCTTAAATTCTTCAAATATTACATCGTCCATTCTGCTTCCCGTATCTACTAGGGCTGTGGCTAAAATAGTTAAACTTCCACCCTCTTCTATATTTCTAGCAGCTCCAAAGAATCTCTTTGGCTTATGTAGTGCTCCTGGATCTAAACCTCCAGATAGAGTTCTTCCCGTTGGAGGAATAGTCAAGTTATAGGCCCTAGCAAGTCTTGTAATACTATCCAATAATATTACTACATCTTTTCCCTGTTCCACTAGACGCTTGGCTCTATTTAAAACCATTTCAGCAACTTTAATATGATGACTAGGAAGTTCATCAAAGGTAGAATATATTACATCTCCCTTAATGGACCTTTGCATATCAGTAACTTCTTCCGGTCTTTCATCTATAAGAAGAACTATAATCTCTATATCTTCATAGTTTTTTGCAATATTATTAGCAATTTTTTTAAGTAAAATAGTTTTACCAGCCTTAGGTGGTGCTACTATAAGACCTCTCTGGCCTTTTCCTATGGGAGCTATTAAATCTATTAATCTTGTAGCTAAGTCTGTTTGAGAATATTCAAGGGTAATTTTTTCATCTGGATAAATAGGAGTAAGATTATCGAAATTTGGTCTCTTAACTGCCACATCTGGCGAGTCGCCATTTACTTTTTGAACATAAAGAAGAGCTCTAAATTTTTCAGCACTTTTTGGTGGGCGAGTAATTCCTGACACTTTATCTCCAGTTTTCAGGTTAAATCGTCTTATTTGAGAAGGAGATACATATACATCTTGTTCACTAGTTAGGAAGTTATCAAATCTTAAAAATCCAAATCCACCTTCTGTTATTTCAAGTACACCCTCCACATGGTTTACTTCCTTACTATTGTCTATTTCATTGTTAATTTTATCTGGGAGTGTTTTTCTATCCATATTTATAATTTTCTTAGGGGGTTGTGATTTTCTAGTTTGTGTATTTGTTCCGTCTGACCTTGTAGATTGTATTTTCTCAGATTTCATTTCTTTTAACTTAATGTTTTCATTCTCTTCCACTTTTACTTTACTATCCTCTATTGTTGTTTCTTCCTTACTATATTTTTTAATTTCCTCTATTAATTCTTTTTTCTTAAATTTACTTATCCCCTTTATGTCTAATTTCTTAGCCATGGTTCTAAGCTCATCTAGTTTCTTATTTTCTATATTATCTATTGGCAAATTTGCACCTCCGAAATCTCCCATAGATATAGGATTGCCATGTATGAACATAGTTTATACACATAGGCTAAAAGTTTAGAGTTGGAGTTTAGGTTTTAAAATATCTTAAACCTAAACTCTCAAACCTTAACTTTTATATCCTATATCTATTCATTTTTTGTATAGCATGGTTTTTTATCTAATCTGTGTATACTCTCTATAAATCTTACAGTTCCTGTCTCTGCTCTCATTACTACAGAGTGAGTTTTTGCTGTATTGTTACTACCATAAGTTATGCCTCTTAACAATTCCCCATCAGATATGCCCGTAGCTGCAAAGTACACTTGATTACCCTTTACCAAGTCTTCCATGTACATAACTTTATCAACCTCTACATTCATACTTTTACATCTTACTATTTCTTCTTCTTCATAGGCAACAAGTTTTCCTTGAAATTCGCCTCCAAGACATTTTAGAGCAGCAGCTGCTATTACCCCTTCTGGTGCTCCTCCTATTCCCAACATAATGTCTACACCAGTCTCTTCGAAACATGTAGCTATGGCTGCAGCCACATCCCCTTCCTGAAATAATTTGATCCTAACACCTAATTCTCTACACTCTTTAATTATACCTTCATGTCTTTCTCTATCCAACATGGAGACAGTTAAATCTTCAATATTCTTATTTAAAGCTTTTGCTACGTTTATTATATTATATTTTACTGATTCATTTAAATCAATAGCTCCTTTTGCTTTTGGCCCTACTGCTATTTTATCCATATACATATCTGGTGCATTAAGTAGATGCCCCCTCGGTGCTATTGCCACTACAGATACGGCATTTGGAAGACCTTTAGCCACACAGCTAGTTCCATCTACCGGATCTACTGCTATATCCACTTCAAGACTGTTTTCATTCTGCTTTCCTATTCTTTCTCCTATATATAACATGGGAGCTTCATCCATCTCCCCTTCTCCTATTACTACTACTCCATTAATATTTAATGTATCTAACATGGCTCTCATGCCATCTACAGCAGCTTGGTCTGCTATATTTTTATCTCCACGTCCAAGATACTTTGCTGACTCTAATGACGCAGCCTCTGTTACTCTCGCTAAGTTTAATGCCAAATTTCTATCCATTTTTAGTTCCCCCTGTTTATTGATTAGTTGTTAAAAAAGGCTAGAATACTAAAATAAAACTTGTTTATTTTATAACATTCTAACCTATATATTCTAATTATTTATGTTTATTTAAAACATCTATTAATATTTCATTTTTATCTAATTTATGTTGTGCATCTACAAATCTTATAGTACCTGTACTTCCTCTCATTACTACAGATTGAGTAGTTGCCCTATTGTCTTCTAAATATCTTACACCTTGCAGGAATTCTCCATCAGATACTCCAGTAGCTGCAAAAAATACGTCATCACTACTTACTAAATCATCAAGACCAAGTACAGTCTTTCTCTTTTCTTCAGTCCAACCTAGTTCTTCGCATCTTTCAAATCCTTCTTCATATATAGGTGCAATTATTCCTTGCATATCTCCACCTAAACATTTTATGGCAGCAGCAGCAAGTACCCCTTCTGGAGCTCCACCGGTTCCCATGAATATGTCTATTCCTGTGTCTTCAAAGCATGTGGCTATGGCAGCAGATACATCACCATCACTAAATAATTTTATTCTACAACCAAGACGTCTTGCTTCTTTTATAATATCTTCATGTCTTTCCCTATCTTGTATAATCATAGTTAGGTCTCTAATATTCTTTTTACAAGCATCAGCTACTCTTATTAAATTATTTTCAACTGTATCTTTTATATCTATACAGCCCTTAGCTTTAGGTCCTACTGCAATTTTTTTCATATATGTATCAGGTGCATGAAGTAATGTTCCCTTAGGTCCCATGGCCATTACGGCTATAGCATTAGGTAATCCTTTAGCTATAAGATTAGTTCCCTCAAGAGGGTCTACAGCTATATCTACTTCTGGGTCATCCACATTATACATACCTATTTTTTCGCCGATGTATAGCATTGGTGCTTCATCTAATTCACCTTCACCAATTACCACTTCACCTCTTATTTTAATAGTAGCAAAAGTTTGTCTCATACCATCTACAGCCGCTTGATCTGCTGCTATCTTGTCTCCTCGACCCATATATCTACCACAAGCTAGGGCGGCCGTTTCTGTAACTCTCACTAATTCTAATGCTAAATTTCTATCCATTTGTTACCCTCCCGATTTCTTCGTTTAAATAAATCAGTTATATTATAGCATATTTAAGTTTTTTTGTATGTGTTATTTCAAACTTTACTTTATGTTCTTTATTTTATAGTTCGGAAATCAGGAGTTGAATAGGTTACTTAACTCCTGCATCCTTTTTAAATCTCTCAATTCCCTTATCAGTCATTGGGTGATGTAACATCTTCTCAAGAACGTTATATGGTACAGTAGATATATGTGCTCCTCTCATTGCACAATCTGTTACATGCATAGTGTGACGAATACTAGCAGCTATAATCTCTGTGTTGATTCCATGCATGTCAAATATTTCTACTATCTCTTCTATTATATTAAGACCAGAATTACCTAAATCATCCATTCTTCCCACAAAAGGGCTCACATATGTGGCACCAGCCTTTGCAGCAAGTAGGGCTTGATTTGCAGAAAATACTAATGTAACGTTAGTATTTATCCCTTTCTTGCTTAATATACTAACGGCCTTTAACCCTTCCTTAGTCATAGGAATTTTTATAACAATATTTTTATGTATTTTAGCTAATACCTCTGCTTCTTCCACCATCTGTTCACTCATATCGCCCATTACTTCTGCACTTATGGGTCCATCTACTATAGATACAATTTCTTCTACCACATCAGATAGGCTTCTTCCCTCTTTAGCTATAAGACTAGGGTTGGTAGTTACTCCACAGATAACACCCCAAGATGCTACCTCTTTTATTTCCTCTATATTAGCTGTATCAATGAATAATTTCACAGAAATTCCTCCTTTTTCACATTATTATTTACTATTTTACCCTATTATATAATAGCATATATTTTCAGATAATTTAATAGTATTAGGATAAATGATTACGAGTCATTTACAATAACAAAAGACTCCGAATAACATTATTCAGAGTCTTTATAATTACTTCTTTAGTCCTAATATTTCTCTTGCTTCGTCTGGAGTAGCTACTGGTCTACCTAATTCGTTAGCTAGTCTAACTACCCTTTCTACTAATTGTGCATTAGATTTAGCAAGTTCACCTTTTTTGTAATATACATTGTCTTCAAATCCTACTCTTACGTGTCCTCCTAAAAGGATTCCCATAGTAGACATTGTAAGTTGAGTTCTTCCAATTCCTGCTACCGTCCAAGTAGAATCAGCTGGTATACATCTTACCATATGCATTAAATCTTCTGGAGTTCCTGGACAAGCTCCAGGGATACCTAATACAAAGTCAAAGTGAATAGGAGTCTTTAATAACCCTTTTTTAGCTAGTCTTAAAGCATTATCAATCATTCCTCTTTCGAATACTTCGATTTCTGGCTTTACTCCATTTTCCAGCATTTTAGCTGCAAACTTTTCCATGTACTCTTCAGAGTTCATAAATACATCTGGTCCAAAGTTACAAGTTCCAGCACTTAATGTAGCCATTTCAGGCTTTAAGTCTACTGGTTGTAATCTTTCGTCTGCACTATGCCATACAGCTCCTCCTGTAGATGGTTGAACTATAATGTTACATTTAGCTTCAATCTTTTCTTTGATTTCCTTATACACTTCAAAATCTTGAGTAGGATTTCCATCCTTATCTCTAGCATGAACGTGTACAATACTTGCTCCTGCCTTATAGCATTCATATGCCGCTTCTGCTATTTCATCTGGAGTTATAGGAAGGTTAGGTTGTTGTTCTTTAGTAACTTCCGCTCCAACCATAGCTGCTGTTATAATTAATTTTTCCATAAGATGTTCCTCCTCATCTAAAATTACTTATTAGTTCTTTGCTTATCCTTAGGTGTTACACAAGTTCCGATAGCTTCACATACAATAACTGGCTCTTCTAATACGTCACAAGCTGAGTCATTAATGTCTGGTCTTGGTACAATTACCTTTCTAGCAACAAACTTCATTTTTCTAGATGAGTTTCCTAATTTAATTATTTCCCCTTCAGCTTCAATGTAGTCTCCAGCGAATACAGGTGCCTTAAATTCTACTTTTTCGTATCCAGCAAATAAACCTTCATCTCCGTCTTGTCTGATTAAAAGCTCAGTTGCCACGTCTCCGAATAATTGAAGCATTCTAGCTCCATCTACTAAATTTCCACCATAGTGTGCATCGTGACTGCTCATTCTCATTCTAATTAACGCTTTTTCCATTTTAAATTCCTCCTATATTACCCGAGGAATTAAATCATAACATATGCCCAGATTTATTATATCACAGGTTTTTGAATAATTCTAAGATTATTTATAGATATATAAACAACATTTAAATTTAAAATATGTAGACCTACTTAGGGCTCAATACATTTAATTTTTAATCTACATTAAAAAATTTGTTTTAGAGTTAAGGGTTCAGTATTAAGAGTTTTATTCCTAACCCCTTAACCAGATTAATATTAAATTGAATATTTATAAAGTAGTTATTTATGAAACATAAGTATATTTACCATAAGTATATTTACCATTCCCCTGTAAATATACACTATATATAACTAAATATTTTCATTTAAAACTACTGTTCTTTCTTGAATTAATTTCATTAAAGAAAATAATTGTTCCGTTTCCTCATCATAATCATCCATGAATGTTTTAATCCAAATGGAATACTTTTCTACTAGGTCCTCTACAAACTTTCTTCCATTAGTAGTAAGTACAGCCCTTATCTTTCTTCTATCCTGAAGGTCTCTTACCCTTTCTACTAATCCATCCTTTTCTAATCTGTCTATAAGACCTGTCATATTAGCCTTGGTTACTACCATTTTTTCACCTATTTCAGAAAGCATCATTCCCTCTTCAGGCCCTTTGCTAAGAATAACTAATACATTAAATTTTGTATTAGTAGTGCCATACTTTTCAAAAAAATTACTATGAACGTATTCTAGCATGTCTGTAGTTTTCTTTATTTCTAATACAACTTTAGTAGATCTCAATTGGGCCCACTTATAATGTTCTAACAATTTTTGTAATTTTTCCATAAACTCACCTCGCAATTATTTATTATATATAAATTCTGATCATATTTAAAGTAGTTCTCGTTTATAGTATTAGTACATACATAATATAATCTTTACTATGTAATTTAAGTCACTTTTCTTCGCTGTATTAAAAAATAGGGGCAAGAAGCCCCTAGCCTTTAATTACTACCTAATATTAGTATTTTCTGTGCTATAAATAAATCGTCATCATAATATCCATCTATAAACACATTGTCATCTTCATCTACTGTACTTATACGACTACTCTTATCTCCATCTTCATCTATTATTGTAGTTTCATCTGTCACAACTATGGAGATTTTATCATATTCATTTTCTTTGTCTTTATAGTACTTTACACTTAATCTATCATAGTCCTTATATACTTTAGTCACTTCTCCTGTTATGCTTTCATTTTGGTATCCTTCTTCTGCTTCTATCTCAGTTACTTCTCCATTTTCAATCTCTATTTCCACATAATAATTTAACTTTAAATCTCCAAAGTCTTTATCTTCTCTGTCTATTTCCACATCAACATTTTCTGCTACTTCATAGGTTTTTAACTCTTTATCCTTTTTTTGTATGGTTATTTTAGAAGGACTTCCTATAATTAATTCCTTAATTATGCCTTCATCATCACCATCTTCTTTAATACTAGTAGCCTCTATATCTTCTATCTTATTTTTGTAAATTTCAACAGTTACTATATCACCTTTTTTAAGTTCATCTAAATCAGCATCGTCGTCATCTCTTTCAATATCTGCGTCATCATCTATTTCGTATTCTAAGATATCTCCCGTATTTATTTTAAATTTAAGAACTGGATATTCCTTAAATTGAACTTCAGATACTAATATACCATCCATTTCTACTTTCTTACCAGAACCTATAAGATCTATTTTTTCTATTTTACTTCCCTTATATTCTATATATACATATTCATTTTCTTTTATTTTTCCTACAGATACTTTATTGTTTCCTATATAAATATCCGTATCTTCATAAATTTTAAATTCCTTTTTAATTACTAAATTATTTCTATCTCTAGTTACTAATTTATAATAGGCCCCCTCATCTTCAATGGACTCTACTTTTCCTTCATATTCTATAAGCCCATTTACAACTTCTATCTTTTTAAGAGTACTACCTTCAAATTCTAAAGTTACTTCATCTTCTGATTTTAAATCATCTAAATCAATTTCTTTACCATTTTTATATATTTTAGCCTTTTTAGTATCATATACTTGTTCAGTACCCTTGTCATTTGATACCACAACTCTATCTATATCTTCTGCCACATATATGACTTTCTTGATATCTTTCTCTTCTTCTTTTACTTCTTCCTTATCTGTATTTTCTTCATTATCAGTAGAAGTATTATTACTTGTATCCTTTATCATAACGTCATATGTATTTGAACACATGGTAGCCATTACAGCTCTAGTAACATTTGAGTTAGGATTAAATTTATTTTGACTATCTCCCTTAACAATACCTTCACGAACTAATAAGTCCACATAAGGTACTGCTGCAGACTTAATAGTTTCTGCATCTACAAAATTATATATTTTAGTTGGAAAGGCTTGTGTTTTCTTGTTTAAAGCCTTACCAATAAATATGGCTATATCCTGTTTTTTAGCTGGTACTTGCTGTCCACTTTTAGTGAATGCTAGTAAATCACCATTCATAAGTATTCCCTTTTTAAGACTATATCCTACAGCTTCATGAGCCCATGTAGGTATACCTGAGCTACTTAAAAGGGCTTTTGTATCTGATATATTTACAGATTTATCCAAGTGGTTAGTTTCTCTTAAAAGATTATATATCATTTGTATTGATTCTACATAGGTTACATTGTCTTCTGGTCTAAACTTTATTTTTAAAGTAGCGTTATCTACCTCACCTTTTATTATATTCTTTGATGCCATATTGGCTATGTAAGGTTTAGCCCAATGGCCATCTGGTACATCTGAAAATTTAATTTCTGCAAATCCTGTCATCATGCTCATACACAGTATAAACACTCCTATAAGAATTCCAATTGTTTTTTTCACTATCTGCTCCTCCTTTTTACCTACTTGTTTTTCGCCCATACTTTTAACATATATATATTCGATATGTATTTACAAAATCCTTTTAATTTTGAGTAGTTATTGTATTTTTTCTTTATATTCTACAACATCGTGACTTTATAACTATAGAATACTGTTATATAAGTTATAATCTAGTGTATAAATATAAAATGACAAGGGTTTTATCCCTTGCCATTCTTATCTATTATTGTATCCATGGTTTTAGATATACATCTACTGTTTTATTATATGTTCTTACAGTTTCATTTAATGCATTTTTAGTGTTCTCCAATTGGAATTCTGCTTTTTTCACATCTAGTGGTATAGCTAATCCTAATGCCTCATTTAGTTGAGCTAAATCATAATCATCTTTAGCTTTCTCATATGCAATAGTATCACTTTCATATTTGTCTTCTAATGTTTTTATGCTAGTATTTAGTTTTCTTAAGGATTCTTCATACTTTTCCTTCGTATCTCTTAAATCTATTTTTGAAGTCTGCACATCAATTTTAGTGGCTTCATAGTTTTTACCTACATTAAATACAAACAATTTTACTCCAAGTTCACCTAACTCAATTTGTTGTTCTAATGCCCAAATATCAGGGCTACTCTCGATGGCTTTTATAATATGTGTTTCCACATTCATTTCATAAGTATCTAACTCTTTCATAACTACATTTTTATCTAATTCATATCTTTCTTCTGGATTTAATCCTACAAGATAGTTTAATGCCTCATAGGCAGTCTGCTCATTTTTCTTTGCCATTTCATAAGTCTTTTGTGCTTCTTTATAATTTCTCTCAGCCTTATTCTTTTCATATTCACTTGCCATACCATTTTCAAATTTTATTATAGTTTGATCCATAGTATCTTTAGATACATCTAGGCTTACTTTAGATAATTCCTTATCTTCCATTGTCTTTAGTAAATCATAGTATAATCCTTTTAATTGGTATTGAATTTTTTCCTTTGTGGTATCTAAATCTCTTTCAGCCTTAGCCTTTGCAAATTCTTGACTTCTAAAATTGGTATATGCTTGATTTTTTGCTGTGTTTGTTCCTCCGCCTTCCTGAAGAGCATCATCAGCAGGATTTTTAGGTACACTTTTCACATCATCCCTGGCATCATCTACTAATTCTTCAGCCTTTTCTATACTTAAATCTGCCTTATCTAAAGTTTTACTATTATCATAAGCTTTTTCTAATAACATATTATAATCATAATCATATGTTATAACTACCTCTTCTTTTTCAGCTTGAAATACTAGACTTCCATCCTTGTACTCGTACTCTGCTCCCACTTGGTCTGCTATGTATTTGATAGGGAACATTGGAATTAAGTCTTTATATTCTGGAGCCACGTCCATAATAATTTTACCTTCATTAGTGCTCATGGTAGTATTACCCATGGTCATTTGAATTATTTTATTTCCACTGTATATGGTTAAAGTATCTGAGTATTTATCCCAATTTACATCTTCAGTTTTAAGATTTAATGCTTCCCCTAGGTATTCTACTGGTACCATCATTCTTCCGTTTTTATTATATATTTCTTGAGAAATATTTTTAGATTCCTCACCTACCTGATAAAACAAACTTCCCGGTGTAAATTTAATCTCCACACTCTCTGCAAATACAGGTATTATGGACGTTGCTGCCATAAGTAGGGCCAGTGCCATATATTTTATTTTCTTCATATATATTCATCTCCTTGATTTTACCTAGTTTTGTATGTATAAATTATAGCATAGGAGTCTATGTAAATGTCTTAACTTTTTATTAAGAAAACATTAAAAAAGGTTATTCGTTAATCGTTATTCGTTAGTGGTCTCACAGTAAACGAATAACCAATAACAAACAACCTCTCTTTAATAAAAAAGAGATTGAGGGAACCCTCAATCTCTTTATATTTAAGCTATGCTTTCAATTACTTAATTGTAACTGTCTTAGTAGCTCCATCCCAACCGATTTCAGCGCCTAATGCTTTACCGATGAATGAAACTGGTAACATAGTTCTTCCAGACTTGATTTCTGCTGCAGTATCCATCTTAATTGGAGTTCCGTTTACTAATAATACGTCACTGTCAATTACTACCTTAGCAATTCTGTCACCCTTCATGATTGTAACAGATCTTTCTTCTCCGTTCCAGATTACGTTAGAAGTTGGTACTCCTACTGCTTCTGCAACATACTTAAGTGATAACATAGTTCTTCCATCTTTGATGTATGGAGCAACATCTGCAACCTTAACTTCTTCTCCTACCATGTACTCAGTAGATCCGATTACGAACTTAGCTTCATCAGCAGCCATAACGTCATCATCTGCTGGAGTGATTACGTTAGCAACTTCTAAAGTAACATACTCATCATTTGAGAAGAATCCATACTCATCTAAAGCGTCAGACTTCTTGTCAACACCATCTAAGATTTCTGGTCTATCTTCTTCTTCTTTGATGTATCCATTTCTAACTATAGCATCACCTTTAACTTCTACTTCAATAGAACCTTCAGCGATAGCTCTATCTGCAGTAACTTCAGCGTCAGTAATTTCGATTACAGAAGCTTCATCACTTTCTTCATCAACTGTGATAGTTAAGATATTGTCATCAACATCGATATCATCTTCGTTGATTTCTAAATCACCTTTAACAACCTTAACTTCTGGTTCTCCATCCCACTCGATATCGTCATCTAATTCTACGATGATTTTTCCTTCTTTAATCATTTCTTCTGCAGTTTCAGAAATAGTAATCTTTCCTAATTCTTGCTTTCTAACTCCAGCCTTTAATTTAGCAATTTCTGCTTCAACTTTAACTGGCTGTAAAGCTTTACCTAATAATACTTTAAATTCTTCTTTATCTAAAGCTCTTCCAGTAACTTCAGCTTCGATGTCTCCAGTTTTTCCAGCTTCTACAGATACATAGAAAGTTAACTCTACAGATCTATCATCATCGTCACTGCTTAAAGCAAATTCGAATTCGTTGTTATCTACTGAAGCATCTTTTACGTAAGATTCAGAGTCTCCTTCAATCTTAACGTCCATGATCTTAACCCACTCAGGTAATTTAACAGTTACTTCTTTATCTGCATCCCAAGTTCCTTCAACGTCTTCTTCGATGATTAATTTTACTAATTCATGATCTTCAGAATCGTTGCTTACGCTTGTTCCTTCTAAAGAATTATCTTTACTTACTTCTTCATAGAATCCGTTGTAGATTTCAGTTGGATCATCGTCAGCCTCAACTGTCATAGCCCACTCTGAATAAGTTCCCATTTCTAACTTAGTAGTGTCTATTTCATCTACGTTAGATCTTACTGTTACATAAACTTTTCCTTCATCAGCATCGTTAGTAGCTTTAGCTTTGAATCCGTTAAACTCTAAAGTTCCAACACCTTTGCTGTAGCTTTCTAAAGTAATGTGCTTATAATCATCACCAGCTTCATCAGCATCAAAGAAAATCTTTAATGATTCGTCATCTAACTTAGCATTTTCAGAAGTAATATCTATAGTTGAACTTAAGAAATCTCCAGATAATGTACCATAGTATTTAACGTCATCCTCTTCCTTTAATGTAGTGAAAGTGAAGTCTTTAGTTAATTCTAATTCGATGTATTCTACATCTTCAACTTCTAAAGAACCTTCTGCAGTTTCTTCGATTTCGATAGTCTCAATATCTCCAACATTAGAGAAATCGTTAGTGTCATCGATAGTTATTGTAGTATCTCCAGAACCACCATTAGCAAAAGTTACATCTGACTCAGTTAAAGAATTGCTCTTAGAATCTACATTTACAACAGCAGCTCCGTCACCTTGTAATTCAGTATACATAGGAACTCTTACTTCAACTTCATCTCCAACATTTTTAACTTGAATTTCTAACTTAGTATCAGATTTCTTATCAACGTCTACTAGTGTTCCTGTTCCACCATCAAATTCTATTGCAGAGTAGTCTCCATTTAATTCAGTAGCGTCGTCTATTAAAGCTATTATTCCAGCTTCATTTCCAGCTTTTAATACATCTACTAAGTCAAGTTCTGCTGTATAAACTTTAGTAGTAACACTTTTATCTTTATAGTATTCAACTTCTACATCACCTAACCACTCAGCATTATCAAGCTTTAAGATGATAGTTTCTCCCTCAGAATCCCAGTCATTTCCATCATTTTCGATTTTTAATACTGGTGGGTTTTTGTGTAATTCAGCGTCGTCCTTAACGTCAACTGTCTTAGTTACATTATTTGCTGAACTAGCAAATGCAGCTACTGGTGTTAATGCTAACATAGCAGCCATTGCTAACAATGCGGCTCTTTTCTTCATTTTAAATTTCCTCCTTTAAAATACCTTCTTAAATTTTTTCAATAGGTAAAAATATGTACCTATTATATTCAACAACATAGTTGTTAAAAAAATCAATTTAATTGAATTCATTACCAATTATATTAATTTATGTCATATTAGTCAATAAATTTAAGTTTTTGTAATAATCATGTAATATTAGGGAACATTATCCTTGTAAATCATTCCCTTGTAATCTATATACAGTATAACCATTATATTACTGGAATACAATTACAGTTATGTTACAAATTATAACAAGTATGTAATAAAACGGTTAGATATTGAGGGTTTAGGGTTTTACGATTAACGATGGACTGATAACCTTTTTTCTATAAATAAAAAAAGAGATTGAGGAAATCCTCAATCTCTTCATATTTTAATCTATATTCAATTACTTAATTGTAACTGTTCTAGTAGCTCCATCCCACTCAACTTCAGCACCTAATGCTTTAGCTACGAATGATACTGGAAGCATTGTTCTTCCGTCTTTGATTTCAGCAACAGTATCCATGATTATTGGAGTTCCGTTTACCATCATCTTGTTGCTTCCGATTTGTACTTGAGCAATTCTATCTCCTTTGAAGATAGTAACTGTTCTAGTAGAACCGTCCCACATAATGTTGTTATCTTCAACTCCCATAGCTTCTGCTACGTATCTTAATGATAACATAGTTCTTCCATCTTTAATGTATGGAGCAACATCTGCAACTTTTACTTCTTCTCCTACTACGTACTCACCATTTCCGATTACGAACTTAGCAGGCTCTGCTGCTGTAGTGTTATCGTCAGCTGGAGTAATTACGTTAGCAACTTCTATTGTAGCATACTCATCGTTAGAGTAGTATCCATAGTAGTCGATTGCATCAGACTTATCATCTGTTAACATAGCAGCATCATCTTTGTCGAATCCATTTCTGATTATAGCGTCACCTTTAACTTCTACTTCGATTCCACCTTCTGAGATAGATCTGTCTACTTTTACTTTAGCGTCAGTAATTTCGATTACAGAAGCTTCGTCACTTTCTTCAGTAACTGTAATAGTTAAGATGTTGTCCTCAATTTCAATATCATCTTCATCGATTTCAATATCTCCCTTAGTTACTTCGATAGTAGGCTCTTCATCCCACTCTAAATCATCATCTAATTCTACAACGATTTGTCCTTCTTTAATCATTCCATCAGTAGCTTCAGTAATAGTAATCTTACCAACTTCTTGTTCTCTTACTCCAGCCTTTAACTTAGCAACTTCAGCTTTAATTTCAACTGGGTTCATAGCTTTACCTAATACTACTTCAAACTCTTCTTTGTCTAATGCTCTACCAGAAACTTTAGCGTCAATATCTCCAGTTTTTCCAGCTTCTACAGATACATAGAAAGTTAATTCTACACCTTTAGTCTTAGTATCATCCCAAGTACTATCTACTGTGAACTCAAATTCGTTTCCATCGATAGATACGTCTTTTAAGTCGTCTTTAGAGTCTCCCTCGATTTCAACGTCCATGATTTTTACCCAATCAGGTAATTCTACAGTAACTTCCTTGTTTGCATCCCAAGTTCCAATTACATCTTCTTCAATATTTAACATAGTTAATTCATGTTCTTCAGCATCTGTAGATACAGAAGTTCCATCTAAAGAGTTTCCATCAGTTGCTTCTTCGTATTGACCGTTGTAGATTTCAGCTGGATCATCATCAGCTTCTACTGTCATAGAATACTCAGCAAATTTACCTACTTCTAATTTAGTAGTATCTATTTCATCTAAGTTAGATCTTAAAGTTACGTATACAGTTCCTTCGTCTGCATCGTTAGTTGGCTTTACATATAATTCAGAGATTTCTAATGTTTTAATTCCAGATTCGTCATCTGTTAATGTGATCTTATCAGTTTCATCAGAATCGTTTAAGTAGATTTTTAAAGTTTCGTCATCTAATTTAACGTTGTCTGGGTCAATGTCGAAAGATCCGAAGTCTCCAGAAATTTTTCCATAAATTCCACTATTTGTAGAGAAAGTAAAGTCTTTAGTTACTTCTAACTCTATGTACTCTAAATCTCCAACTACGATAGTTCCTTCTGCAGTTTCTTCAATTTCAATTGCTTCTATTTCTACTGTGTTAGAGAAATCTGTAGTATCTTCTATAGTGATGATAGTGTCTCCAGAAGCTCCTGTAGCAAATACAATTTCTTCTTCTGAAACAGATCCATCTTTAGAAACTATTTCTACTGTAGCTTCTCCTTCTCCATCCATTTCAACCCACATAGGAATTCTTAATTCAATATCTTCAGCAATGTTTCCTGCTTGAGTAGAAGTTGCTGTAACCTTAATCTTTGAGTCAGTTTTTCTTTCTACTACTACGTCTACACCATATACTGTAGATCCAACTGTAACCTCATCTGTAGCCGCTTTAATTTTAGCAGCTAATTCAGTTTCAAAGTTAGTAATAGTTTCATCTCCATTATCTAACCACTCAGCATTAGTTAATTTTAATTCGATAGTTTCTTCGTTATCCCAATCTCCACCATCATTTTCTATTTTTAATTCTGGTGCACTAGTAAATAAAACAGCATCGTCTTTTACATTTACTTTTTTACTCATACCATTGTCAGATCCTGCGAATGCAGCAACTGGTGTTAAAGCAAGCATTGTAGCCATTGCTAATAAGGCAACTCTTTTTTTCATTTCATTTCCTCCTTTAATATATGTAAATTCATAATTGATTAAGTTGTGTCGAATTTTGAATCTTATTGTTGTTACAAGTTGTATTATATTCCTTTTTTTCCATCCATTCAATGAATTTAACAGACTTGTAATAATGGAAAAAGAATACATGTGATACTGTATTTTACAATACTTACATCATTTTTACATTTATGGATTTTTAGTGAAATATATGGGTTTATTTTACTGACAGTTTTCGACATTTATGTATTTAATTTCATTATTTTAGGAGGTGTATGGATATTTTTTCATTATTTTTACTGGTAATATATTCAACACACTTTTTAACCTAGTTATTTCATAAAATATTACAGAAGTCTTTGTTACAATTGTGTAACAAAAGGGAGATTGAGGATAACTCCTCAATCTCCCTATGTTAACTACTTGGTTTTAATTACTTAATTGTTACTGTTCTTGTTGCTCCAT